>JBKJZS010000059.1:0-8126 GCA_046714915.1 Polaromonas sp.
GGTTTGAGCATCAAATCGGCATCCAGCCCTTACCCGGCGGGCGCAAGCAGCTATCAATTCAGAAGCAATCAAGAGGCACCATGATCATGAATACCGCAGCCAGTCTCAAAGGCAAAACCCTGTTCATCACCGGCGCCTCACGCGGCATTGGTTTGGCTATTGCCAAACGTGCCGCGGCCGATGGCGCGAATATTGTGGTCATCGCCAAGACCACCGACCCGAATCCCAAGCTGCCCGGCACGATCTACAGCGCGGCCGAGGACATCTTGGCCGCGGGCGGCCAGGCGCTGCCGCTGGCGGTGGACATCCGCGACGAAGACGCAGTGACGGCCGCCGTGGCCAAGGCGGTGGAAACCTTTGGCGGCATCGACATCCTGGTCAACAACGCCAGCGCCATCAGCTTGAGCGACACCGAACACACGCCGATGAAGCGTTACGACCTGATGAACAGCATCAACGCGCGCGGCACCTACCTGTGCACCCAGGCCTGTCTGGCCGAGCTGAAGAAATCCGCGCAGGCCGGGCGCAACCCGCATGTGCTCACCATGTCGCCGCCGCTGAGCATGAAGCAGCACTGGTTCGAGAGCCACACCGCCTACACCATGGCCAAATACGGCATGAGCATGTGCACCCTGGGCCACTCGGGCGAGTTCAAAAAATACGGCATCGGCGTCAACAGCCTGTGGCCGCGCACCGCAATTGCCACGGCCGCGCTGCAGATGATTCCCGGCGTGGATTTGAAGCTGTGCCGCAAGCCGGAGATCCTGTCGGACGCGGCGTATCTGATCCTGACCAGTCCGAGTTCGAACACCGGCAATTTTTTCATCGACGACGAACTGCTGGCCGCGCATGGCGTGACCGATCTTGAAAAATACTCGGTCACGCCCGGCACGAAGAATTTCATCCCCGACTTTTTTGTGGACTGAGTTTCAGCTACCCGGGCCTGCGTCAGGAATCAAGAGCCCTTCCCTTCGGTCGCGGCCATCAGACAGGCACACACCGGGCAGAAGCTGCGCCAGCGCTTCAGCGGCCCAGATCGTTAAGCGACCAGTCGTAATCGAGATAGGTGATGGGAACATTCCTGGCTTTGATTTTTTCCCGCTCGGCGGGGCTGTCAGCCAACTGGTCAGCATAACGCGCCATCACATCTTCAAGCTTCTTGAAGCCTTTGTGTCCCTGCTCGAAATCCTCGCGAAACCACTTGAAGATCATGCTGACCTGCAGCTTGCCGTCGGCATACCGATTGCGCGTGCGGTCTGCCATGAAGCGTTGCATGCCGTTGTCGAGCTGGCTCTCCAGCCTGGCCGCGGTGAAAGCCTCGGGACGCAGTGCCGGGCAACCGAGGCTCGCGCAGTTGACAGCAGCGTGCACGCGCGGGTCGCTGTAGTTCGGGCGCAACTGCGCGTGTTCAATCCAGTCGAGGTGGCGCTGCTCGCCGAGTAGGGTGAAGAATTTCTTCTTCCACGGTGACTGGACAAACGACCCGAGCTCCTTGATCGACTTGAGGTTGGGGTACTTCGTGAGAATGAACTCGACGGTAAAGCCGTTGTAGGCATTGATCAGAAATGCCATCTGCTGTTCTCGGCCCAGGGCTGCGAAATGGGCCGGTGTCACGGCCGACCATTCGGCCAGTATCGTTTGCAGTGCCGCCCGGTCGGCCGCAAAGCCACTGTAGTCCACGCGCGACTGGCTGTTGTCAGGCAGCCATTTTATGTTCTTCTTCAGCAGGGCATCCCAGGCCGAATAGCTGCGGTCTAGGGTGTCGAAAGATTGAGAAAAAACACCTCCAGACCAGGTGGATATTGCGAAAACAGCTATGAATTCAATAGCAAGTCGCCGCTGCAGTTTCATGTCATCCCCGCTTCCAGTCATGGTATTTGCCGACCCATTTCAGCAGCCGATGCGGCTGGTGGGCACGTTTCCATTCGCCGGCGGCGTATTTGTTGGCTTCTGACAGCGTCGGGTAGGTGTGGATGGTGCCGAGGATCTGGTTCAGGCCCAGGCCCTGTTTCATGGCCAGCACATACTCGGCCAACAGGTCGCCAGCGTGGGTGCCGACGATGGTCACGCCGAGAATTTTGTCCTTGCCGGGCACGGTCAAGACCTTCACAAAACCGCGCGCCTCGCTATCGGCGATGGCGCGGTCCAGGTCGTCAATGCCGTATTTCGTGACTTCACAGGCGATGCCTTTTTCCTGGGCTTCCTGCTCGTTCAGGCCCACCCGCGCGACTTCGGGATCGATGAAAGTGGCCCAGGGAATCACCGAGTAGTCGGCCTTGAACTTTTTGAAGTCGCCAAACAGCGCGTTGACGGCCGTGTACCAGGCCTGGTGCGCCGCCACATGCGTGAACTGGAACGGTCCGGCGACGTCGCCGGCGGCGTAGATGTTGGGATAAATCGTCTGCAGGTACTCGTTGGTTTCCACGGTTTTCCGCGTCGGGATGCCCAGTTCCTCCAGCCCGTAGCCGGTGAGCCTGGCGGAGCGCCCCACGGCGCAGATCAGGGCGTCGAATGCGATGCGCTTCTCGCTGCCCAGGTGCTCCACCACCAGAACCTTGACCCCGTCCACACTCTCGCAGCGCAGCGCCTTGTGGTCGGTCAGCACTTGCACCCCGTCGGCCGCCAGCGCCGCGCGCGCCAATTCCGAAACTTCCTCATCCTCCCGGCCCATGATGCGCGCCGCCATCTCTACCTGAGTGACCTGCGCCCCCAGCCGCGCAAAACTCTGCGCGAGTTCGCAGCCGATGGGTCCGCCGCCCAGTACCACCATCCGCTCCGGGATATCGTCGAGTTTCGCGAAAGTGTCCCACAGCGTGTCGCTGGTGACGTAGCCCACGTCGTCGAGCCCGGGCAGCGGCGGCACGAAGGGCTGGGCTCCTGCCGCGATCACGATGCTGCGCGTGGTCAGCCGTTGCTTGCCGCCACTGTTCAGCGCGACCTCGACCGTCCACGGGTTCACAATCGTCGCGTAGCCCTGCAGTACTTCCACACCCAGTCCGGTGTAGCGCGCCACGCTGTCGTGCGGCTCGATGGCACGTATCACGTCATGGATGCGCTGCATCACGGCCTTGAAGCTGAACGACGGCGCGGTGTTTTCCAGTCCATATTGGCTGGCATGGCGCATCTGGTGCGCGAGCCTTGCGCTTTTGATCAGCGCCTTGCTTGGCACGCAGCCGTAATTGAGGCAGTCACCGCCCATCTTGTGCACCTCCACCAGCGTGACTTTGGCCTTCACTGCGGCGGCGATATAGGCCGACACCAGGCCGCCCGCGCCGGCACCGATCACGATGAGATTGCGGTCAAATGTCTTGGGCCGAACCGTCGCCCAGCGTAAATACACCTTGCGCCTTTGCACCGCCTCGACCACTTTGCGCGCAATCAGCGGAAAAATGCCGAGCAGCACAAACGAGCCAACCAACCCCGGACTCAGAATGCCTTTGAGCGAATCAATCTGGGCCAGCTGCGTGCCGGCGTTCACGAACACGGCAGTGCCGGCCAGCATGCCGAGCTGGCTGACCCAGTAGAAGGTGACGGCCTTCATCTTGGTCAGCCCCATCACGAGGTTGATCACGAAGAAGGGCACCAGCGGCACCAGGCGAAGCGTGAACAGGTAGAACGCGCCGTCTTTCTCCACGCCACGGTTGATCTCGGTTAAGCGCTGACCAAAGCGCGCTTCGATGCTGTCCCGCAACAGGAAACGCGCTGCCAGAAATGCCAGCGTAGCCCCCATGCTCGACGCGAACGAGACAATCACCAGGCCCCAGCCCAGCCCGAAGAGCGCACCGCCGGCCAGCGTCAGGAGGGTCGCGCCGGGGAAGGACAGTGCTGTGATGGCCACATAAATCGCAAAATACACCGCCGTCACGGTGAAAGGCTGGCGCGAATACAGGTCCGCGAAAGCCGCCTGGCTTTGCTTGAGATAGTCCAGGCTTAAGTAGCGATCGAGATCGAGGGCGAAAAAGAGAATCGCCAGGACGCCGATCAACAGCGCAACAGCCGCTTTTTTGAAATTCATGGGGGGAGGCCTTGGGCTGGGTGATTCATCTTGTATTGGTCTTCAGCGGGCGCATTTTCTTACAGATGGCCTGCCTGGAATCAAGTATCGGGCAGACGACCAGCGCAACAACTTCGGGCCGAGCACTGCACCAGCGCCGTTGGACTTAACCCCAAGTATCTATGGGTTGCCAAAGCTTGCAGAACGATTTGCGCCAGCCCGCCCGGGTCGTCCGGCATCTGCCGGTACAAAGGAGTGGCTGATCGTGGCATGCAGAGCGCGGCGCTTTGTGCTCTGATCACTGTTCCCCTTGCAGTGGGGCTGTCTGCCCTGGACGTCCGGTTCTCGATTCCGGGCGCAGCAGAAGCGACGTCAACCTAGAAACGGCAGTTGGATGCGCCCGAGTGTGACGTGATTGGCGTGCCAGGCAAGGCGAGACAACTCAGTGGGCTCCTGCCCACAAGGCGGAGCAACGCAGCATGGCGCGTCAAGCGCGGTGCAATCGGGTGCATAGTGCTGTCACCCATAAGGTGAACGTGATCGAAGCGGAAAAAGTCAATGTGCATGCGGCTTTCCTGAAGTTTGCAAGCGGTCAACTGCCGTTTCTAGGTTAAACCCTACCGGAGAAGGAGAGCCTCGTCGCATGCAGTCAAGTACTGAACTGATGGAGCGCTTGCGCGCTGCCTTGCAGGCAAGCAACAGCCCCTGGGGCTCTGCGGCGCTGGAGCCCTTGCGCGACAAGGGTCTGGCACATGACCATGTTCGCCTGTGCGGCACGGGGGCGCTGGCCCGTATTCCCAAGCAGAGCCAGCTGGGCCTGGACGCGCTCGCCAACCTGACCTACCAGCGCGCCTGTTTTGAGCGCGCCGGGGCCAGCGGGCACACGCCGGAGTTGCTGGGGTACTTGCCCCCGTCGTCGTACCTGCCGCGCGGCGCCTTGCTGGTGCAGGAGATCGTTGGCCGTCCCGCGGCCCTCCCCGCCGACCTGACAGCCATCGCCCGGGCGCTGGCCTCATTGCATGCCTTGCCCTTGCCGCCGGCGACGCTGCGCGCGCCCTTGCAGAATGCCACCGACCCCTTGCGGGCGCTTTGGTCCGAGATTGCCGATCAGGCCGGCCATCTGCCCGCCGCCGGCGTGGACCACGCCGTGGGGCTGGACATAGACCGGGAGCTGACGCGCTTGCACCGGCTGTGCGAGTCCGCCGCCCGCCCTGAGCGCCGCCTGATTGCGTTTGACGGACACCCGGGCAATTTCATCGTCGATGAAGGAGGGAAGGCAGTATTGGTGGACCTGGAGAAATGCCGTTACAGCTATCCGGGGCTGGACCTCGCACACGCCACGCTGTACACGTCCACCACCTGGGACCTGGACACCCGCGCCACGCTGACGCGCGCAGAGGTACTGCATTTTTACGCTGCCTGGGGCACTGCCGGCAGCGCTAGGGCCGGAGCGGCACCAGCCTGGCATGTGCCGTTGCGCCGCGCCATGTGGCTGTGGTCCATCACCTGGTGCGCCAAATGGCGCGCTGTGTCGGGCGCGACTGCGCGGGCCACGGCCGACGGCGAAGACTGGTCCACCGCCCACAGCGATGCTGCGCTGGTGGCCCATGTGCGGGAGCGGGTGGACCACTACCTGAGTCCCCCCGTGGTGGCGCAGGTGCTGGAAGAATTCGATGCGCTGGACCAGGCGCTGTCGGCATGAAATTGTGCATCGTCATGCCCGCGCTCAATGAAGGCGACACCCTGGCCCGGCGTTTGCAGGCCCTGCGACCGCTGCGCGAGCGCGGCGCCGAACTGGTGGTGGCGGACGGGGGCAGCACCGACAGCACCTGGGCCCGGGCGGGCGCAGGGGCTGACCGGGTGTTGCTGGCGCCGCGTGGCCGGGCTTCCCAAATGAACGCCGGCGCCTGGGGCAGCAGCGCGGATGTGCTGCTGTTTTTGCATGCCGACACGCAATTGCCCGACCATGCCGACCGGCTGATCGCTCAGGCCCTGCAACAGGGGCATGCATGGGGCCGCTTCGATGTTCGTATTGACGGCGCGCACCCGATGCTTGGGGTGGTGGCGCGGATGATGAACCTGCGCTCACGCTTCACAGGCATTGCCACCGGCGATCAGGCGATGTTCGTGCGGCGCGACGTTTTCGAACGCCTGGGTGGGTTTGCGGACCTGCCGCTGATGGAGGATATTGAGCTCTCCGCACGGTTGAAGCGGCTGGGCCCACCGGCATGCCTGCGTCCACCGGTGACCACCTCCGGCCGCCGCTGGGAAAAGCACGGGGTGTGGCGCACCATTGCGCTGATGTGGCGCCTGCGCGCGGCCTACTTTTTCGGGGCCCGGCCGGATGCCCTGGCGCGGCGTTACGGATATTCGCCCCGGCCGCCGCCTGTGAAATCAGCGCTTGCCATTGTGGCCAAGGCGCCGGTGCCCGGGCTGGCGAAAACCCGGCTCTTGCCTGCGCTTGGCGCAGCCGGTGCCGCGCGTACCCAGCGCCGTTTTACGCGGGACACCCTGCGTCTGGCCCGGGTGGCCGACCTGGGCCCGGTGTCGTTGTGGTGCGCGCCCGATGCGAGCCACCGCTTTTTTCGTGCGTTAGCCCGCACCTGCGGTGTGACTTGCCTGACCCAGTCCGCAGGGGACCTCGGCGCACGCATGCAGCACGCCTTTGCTCACCACTTTGCGCAGCATGCCGATCTCCCGCTGCTGCTGATGGGCACCGATTGTCCGGTGTTGTCGCCCGGGCACCTGCAGCTGGCCGCGCGCGCGCTGCTTCAGCATGAGGTGGTGCTGATCCCGGCCGAAGACGGCGGTTATGTGCTGATCGGCATGCGCCGCCTGGTGCCGCAGGTGTTTGAAGGCATTGCGTGGAGCACGCCGGAGGTGATGGCGCAAACCCGCAGACAGCTTGAGCGCGCGGGTGTGAGCTGGCAGGAAATGGACGCGCTGTGGGATGTGGACGAACCCGCCGACTGGGAGCGACTGCAACGACTCGAGCTCGGACATGACTGAATTTCCCCGCCATGGCGACGACTGGTACCGGGCGCGCCTGGCACTGCCGCAAGGCCTTCCTCGGGTGGTGATCGACACCGATGCCGCCAATGAAATCGATGACCAGTTCGCCCTGGCCTGGGCGCTGCTGTCGCCCGGGCAGGTGGATGTGCAGGCGGTTTACGCCGCGCCCTTCTCGTTCGCGCACCGGCGTGAGGCCTTGCCGCTGGCTCCCCGGGACGCGGCGCCCTTCAATCCGCCCGACATCGGCATGGAGCGCAGCTACCAGGAAATTCTCAAGGTCTATGACAAGCTGGGGCTGCCGTCCTCAGGCCGCGTCTGGCGCGGCAGCGCCGCTTACCTCCCGTCCGCCGACGAGCCCCGGCACAGCGCCGCGGTGGACCACCTGATCGCGACGGCCCGCGCGGGCATCGCCGGCGAGCCTCTGTATGTGGTGGCGCTGGGCTGCGCGACCAACATCGCCAGCGCGTTGCTGCTGGCACCCGACATCGTCGAGCGCATTGTGGTGGTGTGGACCAGCGGCTACCCCTCGCATGCGCCGCACGTCAACAACTCGTTCAACCTGGAACAGGACCTGCCGGCCAGCCAGTTGCTGCTCGACAGCGGCGTGCCCCATGTCTACCTGCCCGGCTACCACGTGGGCGCGCAGCTGCGGCTGTCATTACCCGAGGTCGAGCGCTATGTGCGGGGCCGCGGCGCCATGGGCAACTACCTGCATGACCTGTTCACCCACAACCCGCTGTGGCCGATTCTTGGCACCGACGCCACCTTGCCGAACAGCTGGGTCATCTGGGACCTGATCAACATCGCGTGGCTGCTCAACCCGCAGTGGGTGCCCAGCGAGCTGGTGCGCACGCCCCGGCTGGGGCTGGACCTGCGCTGGCAGCCCGATCCGACGCGACACCTGATGCGCGAGGCGCATGCGGTGCAAAGGGACGCGTTGTTTGGGGATATTTTTTCGAAGCTGGATTTGCTGGCATAAACCCAACGGCACTTACTTAAGCCAAAAGCGCCGTCATCCCGGACTTGATCCGGGATCCATGCCGCATGTCCCACTGCACAGGCCCGCGAGGCATGGATTGCGGGTCAAGCCCGCAATGACAACTTAAGGCGTCATCCACGT
>JBKJZS010000060.1:0-1193 GCA_046714915.1 Polaromonas sp.
GCTGGGCAGGCCTCTGGATTCAAACAGCTTGCGCACCTTGCTGCCCAAGGCTTCCTGCTCGGCTTTCACTTTGGCAAAGCCGAAGGCCTGCGTTTCTTTCATGGCGGCGCGCAGGCGAGTGAGGGCGTCGGTGGGCAGGGTGGCGTGGTAGGCGTGGCCGCCTTTTTCGTAGGTCTCCATGATCTGCAGCCACTTCTTCAGGTCGCACGCAAAGCTGGAGCTGGTGGTGCTTTCAATGGCGGCTCTAGCGCGCTCGCTGAGCATGACCATGGCGCAGCAGGGTGAGCTGCTCCAGCCTTTTTGCGGCGCCGAAATCAGCACGTCAACACCGGTGGCCTTCATGTCGACCCACATGGCGCCGGAGGCGATGCAGTCGAGCACGAACAGCCCACCCACGGCATGCACGGCATCGGCTACAGCCTGGAGGTAGCTGTCGGGCAGGATCATGCCGGAGGCGGTTTCCACATGCGGGGCAAACACGACGGCAGGCTTTTCCTTGGCGATGGCGGCCTGCACTTCAGCAATCGGCGCGGGTGCCCAGGGTGCCTGGGCGCCGGCGCTGGTTTTGCGGGCCTTGAGGACGGTGGACGAGGCGGGGATGTTGCCCATGTCGAAGATCTGCGTCCAGCGGTAGCTGAACCAGCCGTTGCGGATGACCAGCACATGCTTGCCTGCGGCGAACTGCCGCGCCACGGATTCCATGCCGTAGGTACCGCTGCCCGGCACCAGCACCGCCGAGGGGGCGTTGTACACCTCCTTCAGGATGCTGGAAATGTCAGTCATGACGCCCTGGAAGCTCTTCGACATGTGGTTCAGCGCGCGGTCGGTGTAGACCACCGAGAATTCAAGCAGGCCATCAGGGTCGATGTTGGGCAGCAGTCCGGGCATAAGATTTTCTCGGGGTAGTGGGGGAAAAGGCGGCTTGGCAGCTTAGCACGGGGCCCGTTTTCAAGGCATCCGGGGGCTTTGTGCAGTGTCTGCGCTATTGCTCTTCTCCAAATTCACGACAGCGTCATCCCGGACTCGATCCGGGATCCATGCTTCGCAAGAAGTAGCGGCACTGGAGCGCAGAGATGGATCCCGGCTCCCCGGATCGAGTCCGGGGCAGGCTCTGGCCGGGATGACAGCCTGGCCCGCCTGAACGGTGTCGCTGACCTCATCCAGTAGGCGGCGAAAAAACTGCTTCCTTCGCC
>JBKJZS010000061.1:0-2656 GCA_046714915.1 Polaromonas sp.
GCCGGAGCCCGATCCCGACCCGATTTCGATCCCGCTCCCACACCCCTTCTGTCTGCGCCGAGGAGCACAGGGCCAGACGGATCAGGACGAGCGATTGTCTGAGCCGAAGGCGAGTTCGAGCCCGGCCCCGGCTGGACCGAGCACCGCAGGTTGCCCGCGGCGAAGCGGAGGGACGCAGATAGCGGGGTCGCCTTTTCTTTGCTTACTTTCTTTTGGCGAAGCAAAAGAAAGTGAGTAGCCGCCGGGCTACCCCCGGCTTGCTGGCAAACCGGCACACCCGGAATCGTAGAAGGCATATTCATTTCTTCGCTGAATGCAGTTCAGAACGACCGCGGCAAACCAAGCAAATGCTCAGCCACATACGAATAAATCAAATTGGTAGAAATCGGCGCCACTTGATAGAGCCGGGTTTCACGGAATTTCCGCTCCACGTCGTATTCGCAGGCAAAACCAAACCCGCCATGGGTTTGCAGGCACATATTGGCGGCTTCCCATGAGGCTTTGGCGGCCAGGTACTTGGCCATATTGGCTTCGGCGCCGCAGGGTTTGCCGGCGTCGAACAGCTGGCAGGCCTTGAAACGCATCAGGTTGGCGGCTTCGGTCTCGATGTAGGCGTCAGCCATCGGAAACTGCACACCCTGGTTCTGGCCGATCGGTCGGTTGAACACCACGCGGTCGCTGGCGTAACGGCGCGCCTTGTCGACGAACCAGTAGGCGTCGCCAATACATTCGGCGGCAATCAGCGTGCGCTCGGCATTGAGCCCGTCGAGGATGTACTTGAAGCCCTTGCCTTCTTCACCGATCAAGTTCTCCGCGGGGATTTCGAGGTTGTCAAAAAAGACTTCGTTGGTCTCGTGGTTGACCATGTTGGCAATCGGCTGGACCGCCATGCCTTTACCAATCGAGTCTTTCAGGTTGACGATGAAAATCGACATGCCTTCGGACTTCTTCTTGACCTCGGCCAGCGGCGTGGTGCGGGCCAGCAGGATCATCAGGTCGGAGTGCTGGATGCGCGAGATCCATACCTTCTGGCCGTTGACGACATACTTGTCACCTTTTTTCACGGCGGTAGTCTTGAGTTGCGTCGTATCGGTGCCGGTCGTCGGCTCGGTCACGGCCATCGACTGCAGACGCAGCTCGCCGGTCGCGATCTTGGGCAAATAGAGTTTTTTCTGCGCGTCCGAACCATGGCGCAGCAAGGTGCCCATGTTGTACATCTGGCCGTGGCAGGCGCCGGCATTGCCGCCGGCGAAGTTGATCTCTTCCATGATCACGGAGGCTTCGGCCAGGCCCAGGCCCGAGCCGCCGTAGTCGGTTGGAATCAGCGCCGCCAGCCAGCCGGCCTCGGTCAAGGCGTTGACAAAAGCTTCGGGGTAGCCGCGCTCGTGGTCGACTTTTTGCCAATAGGCGGAATCAAAACCGGCGAGCAGGCCGCGCAAGGCCTCGCGCATGTCCTGGTAGGCGTCGGGGGTCGGGATCTGGGTTTTCATGGATGGCTTCTATTTAATAACTTTGTGAAATTGACGATCTGCGTCATTCATCGCTCAGGGTTGTCATCCCGGACCTGATGCGGGATCCAGGCGACATGAGCCACCGGCGCGGGTAGGCAGACATGATTGCGGGGCCGGGCCGTAGCGTGATGCCGCCGCAGGTGCATAGCGTAGGCCCGGCATTGGGGCTCGCTGCACTGTACAGCTGCGCGCACGGACGTTTCGCGAGCCCAGCCCGCAATGACAAATGTGTGGACTCTTCTCTCATCAGCCTCAAGCCAGCGTCGCGGTAGCTTGCATGGTGAGCCAGCCTTCGTGGTCTTCGGTCCAGAGCTCGACGGTTTTTCCATCGGGCGACGGTGTGCCGTGGACCTTGAAAGGCGCAATGTCAAACACCGGCCGCACCGCGCGAAACTGGAAATTCAACAACCGGGCGCCGGGCAGCTTGTTGCGCAGCAGGTTCACCAGCAAGGTGGCGATCAGTGGACCGTGCACGATGAGGCCCGGGTAACCCTCGACCTCGGTGACGTACCGGCGGTCGTAATGGATGCGGTGGCCGTTGAAGGTCAATGCCGAATATCGGAACAGCAACACGTCATCGGGCACGACCTCGACCGTCCACGCAGCACCCTGCGCTGCCGGCTGTGGTGGCGGCACCGGCTCACCGGGCTGCGGATTGGCACGGTAAACAATGTCGTGTTCTTCCGTCAGCGCCAGGCCCTGGGCGTTGTGCACTTCGTGTTTGACCAGCACAAACACCAGGTCACCGGTACGCCCTGCCTTGTGCGTGACCGACTCGATGCGCGAGACGCGTTTGACCGCGTCACCGACCTGCAAGACCTGTTGATGCCATTGCAGCCTGCCGCCCGCCCACATGCGGCGCGGCAGCGGCACGGGCGGCAAAAAGCCGCCGCGCTTCGCATGGCCGTCGGGGCCGATTTCGGACTGGCGCTGGTGCGGCAGGAAATACAGCCAGTGCCACAACGCGGGCAACGCGGTGCCGGACACGGGATCGGCGTCGTCGCGATCCAGGGTGGCGGACAGTGCACGCACCGGCGCAGCGGTGATGTCGTCTGTCAAGGTCTCGGTCTTGCCCATCCAGCTTTGCAAATGGGCCAAGGTGGCGGCGTCAAGGCTGCGGGTGGCGGTGGACATCATCAGGGTGG
>JBKJZS010000062.1:0-2224 GCA_046714915.1 Polaromonas sp.
CGCATGCCGCATGTCGTTGGTCCAGGGTTCGGCGCCGAAGATGCCGGTGCGCAGGCTGGAGTCGGCGGCAGACAGGCCCTGCTTTTCAAACTCATCGGCAATCGCCAGCATGTAGCTGGGCGTCACCATGATGATGTCAGGTTTGAAATCGGCGATCAGCTGCACCTGGCGCTCGGTCTGCCCACCGCCAAAAGGCACCACCGTCAGGCCCAGTTTTTCCGCACCGTAATGCGCCCCCAGCCCGCCCGTGAACAGGCCATAGCCGTAACTAATGTGCACCAGGTCGCCGGGGCGCGCGCCGGCGGCGCGGATGCTGCGCGCGACGCAGTGGGCCCACATCTCCACATCATTTCTGGTGTAAGCCACCACCGTGGGTTTTCCGGTGGTGCCGCTGGACGCATGGATGCGCACACACTGCTCACGCGGCACCGCCAACATGCCAAAGGGGTAGCTGTCGCGCAAGTCCTGTTTGGTGGTGAAGGGAAACTTCGCCAGATCGGCCAGCGCCCGACAATCGCCGGGGTGCACACCGGCGGCATCAAACTTGGCCCGGTAGACCGGGGAGTGCCGGTAAACATGTTGCAACGTTGATTGGAGCCGTTTGAGTTGCAAGGCTCGCAGTTCATCAAGGCTTGCCTTTTCTATGGGCTCCAGGGGAAAAATTCTCATGGAGATTTCGCTTTTTTGTCGTCGGGCCGCCCCGCGGCAAAAATGGCCTCCCCGGGGGACAGCGAAGCGTCGAGGCCATCGATCACGGTCCCGGCAATCTGTGCGCTTTTGCCACGGAACATCGCAATCACCTCGCCACGCTGGTTGCTCACCTTCATGTCATAAATACCGTGCCGACCCTGCAACGCTTGCTCCACGCCCTCGCAGGTCAGAACATCGCCGAGCTGGCCCGGCTTGAGAAATTCGATGCTGCAGCCCGCCGCCACCGCCACCTTGTTGTAGCTGTTGCAGGCAAAGGCAAAAGTCGAGTCGGCCAGCGTAAAAATCAGCCCGCCATGACAAATTTTGTGGCCGTTGAGCATGGGTGCGCGCACGGCCATGCGCATCACGGCGCGGCCCGGCTCGCACGAGATGAGCTCCATCTGCATGAAGTCGCGCGAGGCGCTATCGGCGGCAAACATGGCCTCGCCAACGGCCGCAGCCAGCTGATTGGCCTTCATGCCTACGCGCCCTTGAAGGCCGGCGGGCGCTTCTCTAGAAAGGCCGTCACACCTTCGATGTAATCGTGGGTCCGACCCAGCGCCGACTGGGTGTCGCGCTCAACATCGAGCTGCTGACTCAACGTGCGGGTAGAACTCTCCCGCAGCGCCTGTCGGGTCTCAACCAGCGCCCGGGTCGGCATGGTGGCAAGACGCTGGGCCAGCGCGAGGGCGGCGGCCACACAGTCGTCGGCCACGTCCCAGATCATGCCCCACTCCTTGGCCTGTGTGGCCACCAGCTTGTCGCCAGTCATGGCCAACGCCATGGCCCGCGCCAGACCCAGTCGCTCCGGGAGAAACCAAGTGCCGCCAGCGTCGGGGATCAGGCCGATCTTGCTGAAAGCCTGAATAAAGCTGGCCGAGGGCGCGGCGATCGCAATGTCGCAGGTCATGGCCAGCGAGGCGCCGGCGCCGGCGGCCACGCCGTTAACAGCGGCGAGCGTCGGCATGCGCAGGTTTTGCAGGCGGCGCACTGTGGGGTTGAAGGCTTGGTCGATCAGCGGGCCGGGGTCGGCGCGTTTGAGGAAATCGGGGCCCGGCTCAAAGTCGAATTCACTCAAGTCGGCGCCGGCGCAAAAACCGCGTCCAGCACCTGTGATCAGCAGCGCGCGAATCCCAGGATTGGCCTCGGCCCGGTCCAGCGCCGCCCACAAATCGCTATGCATCTGGCGGGTAAAACTATTGAGCGCCTGCGGACGATTAAGCGTGAGGACGGCCACCGCGCCTTGTTCGTCATACAAAACTGTGGATTGAGCGGTCGGTTCGGAACGAGCATCGGTCATAAGTGTCTCCTGCCATGAATTTAGCATTGACCGACCCAACGGTCGGCTAATATTTTCCCTTGCTTACCCGGTGTGCGGCAACAGAGCCGGCCAAAGGATCGTGGCATGATTGAGAACTTCCAAGCCTCAACGGACGCTGACCATGACTTATGAGTTGATCTTGACAAGAACCGAAGGCCGTGTGGCCATTGTCACCCTGAACCGGCCGAAACAACTCAATGCGCTGAACGACCG
>JBKJZS010000063.1:0-4053 GCA_046714915.1 Polaromonas sp.
GAAATCCTGCCCTACGGCGATGCCCGGCCGCGCACGGTGGAAACACTGTCCGAGCCAAGTTTCATCAGCACCAAGAAGCTGAGCCTGGAGATTTTCCAGCGCGAAGTGCGGCGCTGAACCACCACAACACCTATATGAATGACGCATTAATTTCAAGCTACGTGAACACGGCAGCCGCGTTGCTGGGTGTGCCGCTGGACACCGGTCGCGCGCAGCGCGTGGCAGCCCATCTGCAGCGCACCGCCGCGCTGGCGGCGCTGCTCGAAGGCGCGGTCCTGGCGCCGCACGACGAGCCGGCAGAAATATACTGCCCTGCAGCCTTTCCGCCCAATAAGGACGGGGACTATAAGCTATGAAAACAATAGCGATTGATGCGGTGGCCATGGCTGCTGCCGTCGCGGCGGGTGAGGTCAGCGCCTGCGAGTTGCTGGACACCAGCCTCGCGCGCATCGAAGCCACGGACGGCCGGGTCAACGCCTTCACCGACCAAACGCTGGCGCGTGCCCGCGCCGAGGCCGGTGCCGTGGATGCGCGGCGGGCGCAGGGCCACGCCCTGGGGCCTCTGGCCGGTGTGCCCTACGCGGTCAAAAACCTGTTCGACATCGAAGGCCTGGTGACGCTGGCCGGCTCGAAGATCAACCGCAGCCATGCCGCCGCACCGGCCGACGCTTTTCTGGTCCGGCAGATGCAGGCCGCCGGGGCCGTCCTCGTGGGCGCGCTCAACATGGACGAGTACGCCTACGGCTTCACCACCGAGAACACCCATTACGGGGCCTGCCGCAATCCGCACGACCTGACCCGCATCGCCGGCGGCTCCTCGGGTGGCTCCGGCGCGGCGGTGGCGGCGGGGCAGGTGTCCATCGCGCTGGGTTCGGACACCAACGGGTCCATCCGTGTGCCGTCCTCGCTGTGCGGTGTCTGGGGCCTGAAGCCGACGTTTGGCCGGCTGTCACGCCGCGGCAGTTATCCCTTTGTGCACAGCATCGATCACCTCGGGCCGCTGGCCAACAGCCTCGCCGGCCTGGCGCTGGCTTACGATGCCTTGCAGGGGCCCGACGCGCTGGACCCGGGCTGCCACGCCTTGCGGGTGCAGCCGGTGCGGCCGGCGCTCAGCGGCGGGGTTCAGGGTTTGCGGATTGGCGTGCTGAACGGCTATTTTCATGACCACGCCACGCCCGCGGCCCGCGAGGTGGTGGCCCTGGCCGCCGCCACCCTGGGTGCCCCGGCCGAGGTGAGCTGGCCCGACGCCGCCCTGGCGCGCGCGGCAGCGTTCATCATCACCGCCAGCGAAGGCGGCAGCCTGCACTTGGACGACCTGCGCACCCGCGCCGACGATTTCGAGCCGCTGTCGGTCGACCGTTTTATCGCCGGCGCACTGCAACCGGTGGACTGGTATCTGCGCGCGCAGCGCTTTCGCCGGGTCTACCGCGACAAGGTCAACGCGCTGTTCCGCGACTGGGACGTGCTGATCACGGCCGCTACGCCGGTGAGCGCGCCCGCCATCGGCACCGAGTGGCTGGAGATCAACGGTCTGCGCCAGCCCTGCCGGGCGGCAATGGGCCTGTTGACGCAGCCGATTTCATTTGCCGGTTGCCCGGTGGTCACCGTGCCGATGTGGCCGGTGGGCACCGGTGGTTTGCCGATCGGCGTGCAGCTCATTGCCGCGCCCTGGCGCGAAGACCTGGCGTTTCGCGCCGCGCAGCTGCTCAGCGAGGCCGGCGTGGCGCATATCCAACCAGCCTTGTGTCATGCCGGACCTGATCCGGCAACCACGCCACGCATGCCCGGGTCCGCCGCCATGGATCCCGGGCCCAGCCCGGGATGACAAGCCCCATGGACATCAACCTCCCCGCCGTTCTCGCCGAAGTCACGGCCGCGTTTGCGCGTTACGAACAAGCCCTGACCGGCAACGACGTGGCTGTGCTCGACGAGTTGTTCTGGAACAGCCCGCACACGCTGCGTTACGGCGCGACGGAAAACCTCTACGGCTACGCCGCGATCCAGGCCTTTCGCGCCGGCCGGCCGGCACCGGGGCTGGAACGTGTGCTGCTGAAAACGGTGATCACCAGCTACGGCCAGGACCTGGCGACCGCCAACGTCGAGTTCCAGCGCGCCGGCAGCACCAAGACCGGCCGGCAAAGCCAGACCTGGCTGCGCACGCCCGGGGGCTGGCGGGTGGTGGCGGCCCATGTCAGCCTGCTGGCCTGACAGTGGCGCATCTGCCGCGCCCCAGCCTATGGTTGCACCGTCATGAACAGCCTTGCGCCACCTTCCTCCTTGGTGCCTTACGGCGCTGGAAAAGCGCCGCGCTTCTCGCGCGCCGACGAGGTTTATGAACAACTCAAGCGCGATGTGTCCGAGTTCAAGCTGGTCCCGGGAGACCGCTTCACCGAAACTGAAATCAGCGAGCGGCTCGGCGTGTCGCGCACCCCGGTGCGCCAAGCGCTGTTTCGCCTGCAGCAGGAAGGTTTTGTCGAGGTGCTGTTTCGCAGCGGCTGGCGCGTGCTGCCCTTTGATTTCAACCAGTTCGAAGAGCTGTACGACCTGCGCATGGTGCTGGAAACCACGGCGGTGCATCGTTTGTGCGACGACGCGCTGAAGGTCAACCGGACGCTGCTCGACGATCTGGCCGCGATCTGGCTGGTCAGCCCCGAGCAGCGCAGCAGCGACACCGTGCAGGTGGCGCAATGGGACGAGGCCTTCCACTGCGCGCTGGTCGCGGCGGCGGGCAATGCCGAGATGGCGCGTGTGCACCGTGACGTGACCGAACGCATCCGCGTGATCCGCCGGCTCGATTTCACCAAGCAGCCGCGCATTGACGCCACCTACGAAGAACATGCCAAGATTCTCAAGGCGGTCCAGCGCCAACGCGGCGACCAGGCCGCGCTGTTGCTGCGCGCCCACATCCAGGCCAGCCAGGCCGAGGTGCGCAAGATCACGCTGCACCAGGTGCATCTGGCGCGCCAGCTGGGCGCCAAGGCGCCGGGCTGACCTCCACAGCCCAAAAATCCATATAAAAAGTGGCTTTAGCCCTTGATGGGCGGGAGAAAGAAGCTATATTTTTAATAGCGATGCGGGTTGCTGCAGCCGCCTACAGCGCCAGGTCGTAATCCACCGTGATCGGTGCGTGGTCGGAAAAGCGCTGCGTTTTATAAATGGTTTCGCTTTGGGCCAGCGCGGCAAACGCCGGCGTTGCCAGGTGATAGTCGAGTCGCCAGCCCACGTTTTTCGCATAGGCCTGGCCGCGGTTGCTCCACCAGGTGTAGGCGTCACCGGTGGTTGTGGGTTGCAGCATGCGGTACACATCGACCATGCCGCCGCCGCGTGTGGCCTGCAGGGCCGGCGTGCCGGCGCCTTCGGTCAGCTCCTGTACCGCCTCTTCAGCAGCCGCGCGCAGCGAAGGGCCGCCCCGAGCAAGCGCAGCCCCCTCGGGGGGCAGCGAACCACGCGAAGCGGGGAGCGTGGGGGCCAGGGCAGCCGCGCGCAGCGAAGGGCCGCCCCGAGCAAGCGCAGCCCGCTCGGGGGGCAGCGAACCACGCGAAGCGGGGAGCGTGGGGGCCAGTAAATCGCTCATCCAGGCCCGCTCTTCAGGCAAAAAGCCGCTGTTCTTCCGGTTGCCTTTGAAGTTTTTCAAATCGATTTCCTGGTGCGCAATGTTGATGTCGCCACACAGCACAAAGTCGCGCGTGTCCTTCAGCGCCGCCAGGTAGGGGTAAAACTCGGCCAGGAAGCGGAACTTGGCGGCCTGCCGTTCCTCGCCGGACGAGCCGCTCGGGAAATAACAGCTGATGATTGACAGCTTGGGCACATGCTTGCGCCCGGGGCGGTCGAAACGCAACTCCACATATCGGCCTTCGGCGTCAAATTCGCTGGATCCGTAGCCGGTGATCACGTCGCTGGGCTCATCGCGGCTGTACACCGCGACACCGGAGTATCCTTTTTTCTCGGCAAAATGAAAGTGACCCTTCAGGCCCGCAATCTCCTCGAAGCGGCCGGCCACGTCAGCCGCCTGCGCCTTGAGTTCCTGCACGCAAATACAATCCGGTTGGGTCT
>JBKJZS010000064.1:0-1255 GCA_046714915.1 Polaromonas sp.
TTGTGGCTTCAGGCTGCGCAGCCCTTGCTGGGCGTCCCCGGTCATTACCAGGAGGGGCGCACCGCAGAAACCGTGCACGGGCGCTGGAGGTCGCTGTAAAGCGCAGGGCGCCCCCGCGGACCGGCAGCTGGCCTTATTCGCCGGTTGGGTCTTGCCTCTTATCGGGACCGGGAGACTGTTTCAGGTCCGAACCTTGGCTTCCGCTCCCGTCCGGGGCCGACTTGTCCACCGCCGGGCAAGGCGGCCGTTCGCCGACCGAGCTCACCACCAGATGAATGAAATGCAGCTTGGCCACCACTTCGTGTGCCAGGACAAAAGGGTAAAAATCAGGCTGACCCATCGCCCGCGACATTTCATTGAGCAGCATGGTGAGCTGCGTCCAGTGGTTCAGAAAGGCCAGAAAACGCTGCGCCTCGGCGTGCTCCGGCTCGTACAACGCGTCCAGCGCGAACGGGGTGAACTCCAGCTGCGCGCTGTCGGCCGACAGGCCAAAACTGCGCGCGGTATCAACGGTGTCGCGCATGTGCAGATAATGCGCCCAGCATTCGGCCCAGTCTTCCCACGGATGGACGCTGGCGTAAGCACTGACATAGTGCAGCGCCCAAGCGGGGCGGGGACCCTGCTCGTAGTTGTTCTGCAGACTGCTTGCATAGTCCTGGGTTTCATCGCCAAACAAAGTCCTGAAACCGTCTATCCATGACGTTCCCGAGACCAGCCGGTCCCAGTAGTAATGGCCGACCTCATGGCGCAAATGCCCGAGCAGGGTGCGATAAGGCTCGTGCATGGCCTTGCGGGCGGCCTCGCGCGTGGCGTCATCGGCTTCGTTCAGATTCAGGGTAATCAGGCCGGTGTGGTGCCCGGTCATGATGTGCGGCCCGATATCCGGCGAGCGCAAGAAGTCGAACATCAAACCGTGCTCGCTGTCCTCGTTCACCCGCGAAGCGACCGGCAGCCCGAGCACCAGCAAGGCCGACACCAGCCGCCGCTTGGCCAGCTCGATGCGGCCCCACAGCTCTCCATTGTCCGGATGCTCCGGGTCGTTCAGGTCGGGAATGGTGTGGTTGAGCCGACAGGCTTGGCAGAGCAGGACTTGCGACTCACTCTCGCTGACCGGCACCAGCCAGTTGCAGGCCGCCGGGGTCTGCAGGTTCGCACAACGCATGTAGGCCGGGGTAGGCGCGTCCGTCAGCTCGGAAGCACTGCAGGCTTGGTCGCCCGCGCAGCCATCCTCGCTCCGCCCGGTATCCTCGGAGGC
>JBKJZS010000065.1:0-15727 GCA_046714915.1 Polaromonas sp.
TTGATGACGCCGGCCGGCTGGCCGACACGATTGCTGCGCACTTGCCTCTCAAGCTCGACGCCAAACAGGTCATTCTCGATCTGGACAATGTCAAAGCCCGACTGGAAAATCTGTACGAGCAGCTTGAGCGTGAAGTCGACATTCTTAATGTCGATAAAAAAATCCGTGGTCGCGTCAAGCGCCAGATGGAAAAAAACCAGCGCGATTTTTACCTGAACGAACAGGTTAAGGCGATCCAGAAAGAGCTCGGCGAAGGCGAGGAGGGCGCTGACATTGAAGAGATCGAGAAAAAAATCAAGGCGGCCAAAATGCCGCAGGAAGCACGCAAGAAAGTTGAAGGCGAGCTGAAAAAACTCAAGCTGATGTCGCCGATGTCCGCCGAAGCGACCGTGGTGCGCACCTATATCGATGTGCTGACCGGTCTGCCCTGGAGCAAGAAAACCAAGATCAAGCACGATCTGGCCAACGCCGAGAGCGTGCTGGACGAGGATCACTATGGCCTGGAAAAAGTCAAAGACCGCATTGTTGAGTATCTGGCAGTGCAGCAGCGCGTCGACAAACTCAAGGCGCCTATTCTTTGCCTGGTCGGACCTCCCGGCGTCGGTAAAACATCACTGGGCCAATCCATTGCCAAAGCCACTGGGCGCAAGTATGTGCGCATGGCGCTGGGTGGCATGCGTGATGAAGCCGAGATTCGCGGTCACCGGCGCACCTATATCGGTGCGCTACCGGGCAAGGTCCTGCAAAGCCTGACCAAGGCCGGCACGCGCAATCCGCTCTTCCTGCTCGACGAGATCGACAAGCTCGGAACCGACTTTCGCGGGGATCCTTCCAGCGCTTTGCTTGAAGTGCTTGATCCGGAGCAGAACCACACCTTTGGGGATCATTACGTGGAGGTCGACTTCGACCTGAGCGATGTGATGTTCGTGGCGACCTCCAACTCGATGAACATTCCACCGGCCTTGCTGGACCGCATGGAAGTCATTCGGCTGTCTGGTTACACAGAAGACGAAAAAACCAGTATTGCCATGCGTTACCTGTTGCCCAAGCAGCTCAAGAACAACGGCGTGAAAGAGGGCGAACTGGAGATCCTGGAGCAGGCGGTTCGCGACATCGTGCGTTACTACACGCGAGAAGCCGGTGTACGTTCGCTTGAGCGTGAACTGTCGAAGATTTGCCGCAAGGTCGTCAAGGGCATACAACTGAAAAAGATGGAGCCCAAAGTCATCGTCACTGCGGACAACCTGAATGATTTTCTCGGTGTGCGCAAGTTTGATTACGGCCGCGCCGAGCAGCACAACCAGGTCGGCCAGGTGGTCGGTCTGGCCTGGACTGAAGTCGGTGGTGACCTGCTGACGATTGAAGCAGCCATGATGCCGGGCAAGGGCGTGATCACGCGCACGGGCTCGCTCGGCGATGTGATGAAAGAGTCGGTGGAGGCGGCACGCACCGTGGTCCGCAGCCGTGCTCGGGTGCTGGGCATCAAGGACGAGATGTTCGAAAAGCGCGACATTCACATTCACGTGCCAGATGGCGCTACGCCAAAGGATGGTCCGAGTGCCGGCGCGGCGATGACCACGGCTTTTGTCTCTGCCATCACGGGCATTCCTGTGCGCGGCGATGTCGCGATGACCGGCGAAATTACCCTGCGCGGTGAGGTCACCGGAATAGGTGGGCTGAAAGAAAAATTGCTGGCGGCATTGCGCGGCGGCATCAAGACGGTATTGATTCCTGAAGAAAACGCCAAGGACTTGCAGGAGATTCCCGAGAACGTGAAAAACGGCCTTGAGATCGTGCCGGTTAAATGGATTGACCAGGTGCTGCAGATCGCACTCGTGCGTCAGCCTGTCCCATTGACTGAAGAAGAGCAGGCGGTCGCGACAGCGGTGGCTGCAGTTCCAGCGGTGGAAGTGGCGGGCAGCATCAAGCATTGAGCATTTTTTAAAGCCGGCCAGGAAAGCTAAAAAATAAGCTATAATTTGAGGCTGTAATCGCGGGAGTAGCTCAGTTGGTAGAGCGCAACCTTGCCAAGGTTGAGGTCGAGAGTTCGAGACTCTTCTCCCGCTCCAAATCAAAAGGGCAGCACGTCAAAATGCTGTCCTTTTTCATTGGGGCCAATGCCCAAACTGTTGCAGGTACAGATTCAGTAATAAATAGGCATGACACGGCGCGGTAGCAAAGCGGTTATGCACCGGATTGCAAATCCGGCTAGGGCGGTTCGATTCCGCCCCGCGCCTCCAGAGATTACGAATAAATTCTGGTCTTAAAGGCCTCGTCAATCGATTTGGCGAGGCCTTTCTGTTTCAAAATATCAAGTCTGCCCGGGTGGTGAAATTGGTAGACACATCGGACTTAAAATCCGCCGCTTTCCTGCATAAGGGGCGTACCGGTTCGATTCCGGTCCCGGGCACCAAATACCAGGTCTTGCTATGTCAAAAAAAGTCATAGGCCGCTAACCCACATGCCTCAGTGCAAAAGTTTTTATAGGGATCGTAGCCGTATCGGAAAAAGGGTGAGGGATACCATTGATTTCCTGCTTCGCTCCGGGGTCCGCTGGCCCGCGCCCTTAGAGCTGTATCCGGGTTCCTTGGGTGCACCTTCCGGGCCGCCGATGCGTGGCCTGATTACGCTTCAGTGGCGTTCACTGATGCCGTTAGCTATGCCCGCAGAAAGACTCCTTTCAAGCCGCAACTGGTTAAGATAGATTCATGGCCCGCTACAACACTCCTCCATTTGAAATCCACATCCACGGCGAAGTGCCGTTGCGTGAGAACGTCGGCTTCGAGCAACTTCAAGAGGCGCTGAAACCGCTCTGGACCTACTCCGGCGCCAAATCGCTGGCGGACGGTGCCGCCAGCGTTTATGAGGAAGAGCCGGGCATACGCTTCGATGTCCACCAGCATTTGCTGCAGCTGTGCTGGACGGTTCCCGGCGACGAAGATTTCAGGCAGGTGCTTGATGAGGTCTGTATGGCCTTGAATGAGCTGGCGGACAGTGGTGCACCCATTGAAGTGACTTTTTACGATGCGGACTTTGACGAGGATGAAGAGCATGACGGCGAAGAGGCGAGGGACGACTTCGCGATGTATTTTGTCGGCCCCACACCTGCCGCGATCATGCAGGTTCAACGTGACTTGCTGGTACAGGACGTGATCGGGCTGATGGAGCGTCATTTTGACGCTTCCGAGCTGGGCGACGTGGTTTTGGCCGTCGACAAATTGTTTGAACAGCGCTTTGATGCGCTGGTCAATTCCATGCAGTTGGGCCGCCCTCCGCGAGGTCTGGGCGGGCCGCAAGGCGGCTCTGGCCATGGGGGTGGGCGCAAGCCCCGGCACCTGCATTAGGGGTCTGCGGCACGCTCAGGCCGCATCAGATCCTTTTAGCCGCGCCGTTATTTTTCGGGTGGGAAGCCCAGCCCTGCCAGATAAACATCCATCACGTCCTGGCCCACCATGACCAGATCGAAAGCTGCGCTGTCAAGCAGCCAGTTCTGAATCAGGCCGTCAATGATCGCGTGCAGGCCCTGCGCGGCTCTGGCGGCTGGAATAGGCAGCCGCACCGCATGGTGGGCGGTAGCCGCGTGAAGCCCCTGTTCGACTTGCAGCAAAAATTCATGACGACACGCCAGGTGACGCAGCCGGACCGCCTGGAGTTCATCGACATATTCCACTTTTTGAGTGGCAACTTCAAACACCCGGCGCGTCTGCGGATCGGTGGCGATGCGGACCAGTGCCTCACGAATTCTGTTGCAAACGCTTGCCAGCGGATCGCTCTGTTCATCCTGCCCCAGGTTCTGAAAGGATTGCTCCAGCGGCAGCGTGACCCTCTCCATCATCGCGTTGAAGAGATCTGCTTTGTCCTTGAAATGCCAGTAAATGGCCCCCCGGGTGGCGCCAGCCTCCCGGGCGATGTCATTGAGGGAGGTGCGCGAGACGCCTTGGGCCTGGAACAGCAGCTCGGCAGCATCCAGCAGCCGGTGGCGCGTGGCAAGTGCCTCCTCCTTAGTGCGGCGAACCAAATTGTTCTCTCCAGTGATTCAAATTTTGTGGCATGTTCAATATACATTCATAAATGTATGTAAACTCCATTTTCGACAAAATTCCCATCTAATGCGCCCTGCAGCTTTATGCTGGACGACCTCTGTTTAAGCGCCTTATCCCACCCGTCTACCCGAGGAATTGCATGCCTGCCTCACGCACCGACCAGCCTGAATTGTTCCTGCTCAGTCCGCCACGGCGGCTTTGGCCGGGTGGACTGCTTATTGCCGCTTTGCTGGCCGGCTGTGGGCAAGGCGGCAGCAGCAATGCGCCCGTCGGCGGCGGTGCCCCGCCACCGGCAGAGGTCGGTGTGGTTACCGTCGCTCTGGCTGATGTCGGACTGGTCACCGAACTGCCGGGCCGGCTCGAAGCGTCGCGCGTAGCGCAGGTCAGGGCGCGGGCGACTGGCATTTTGCAAAAGCGGCTGTTCCGCGAAGGCAGCGATGTCAGGGCAGGCCAGCCGCTCTTCACGATCGACGCCGCACCGTATGCCGCCGCCTATGCCAGTGCCCAGGCCTCGCTGGCGCGGGCGCAGGCCCATCTGGCCCAGGCTACGTCGTTGGCGAGGCGCTACCAGCCGCTGGTCGAGGCCAACGCGGTCAGCAAGCAGGAATATGCCAATGCCGAGGCCGCGCAGAAGCAGTCAGAAGCTGATGTGGCCGTGGCCAGAGCCGCTGTGCAAAACGCCAAAATCACCCTCGACTATGCCGCCGTCACAGCCCCTATTTCGGGCCGCATTGGTCGCGCGCTTGCGACCGAAGGCGCGCTCGTCGGGCAAGGGGAATCCACGCCGCTGGCGGTAATCCAGCAGATCAACCCCATGTATGTGAACTTCACCCAGTCGGCTGCCGATGTGATGAAGCTGCGCAAGGCGCTTGATGCCGGCCAGCTCAAACGCGCTGGAGGTACGGAATCGGCCAGCGTGCGCATCCTGATGGAAGATGGCAGCGACTACGCGCAGCCCGGTCGTCTGCTGTTTTCGGATTTGTCGGTCGATCAGGCCACCGGTCAAATCACGCTGCGTGCAGAAGTGCCGAATGCGAACGGCTTGTTGTTGCCCGGGTTGTATGTCCGCGTGCGCCTTGAACAGGCCCAAGCCGCCAATGCGATGGTGTTGCCGCAGCAGGCGGTGACACGCTCCGGACAGGGCGACAGCGTCATGGTGGTAGGAGCCGATGGCAAGGTTGCGCCGAGACCCGTCAAGGTGGGCAATGCCCAGGGCGGCCAGTGGGTGATTCTTGAAGGGCTCAAGGCCGGGGAGCAGGTCATGGTTGACGGCTTCCAGAAGCTGCGCGGCGATGCACCGGTCAAGCCGGTGCCGTGGACCGGCAACGGGGTTGCGACTGCCCCGGCGAAAGCCGCTTCGGCTACGGCCTCGCCCGCCTTGGCGCCCGCTTCCTCGGCCAAGCCTTAAGGAGCAGGGCAGATGGCCAAGTTTTTTATCGACCGCCCGATTTTTGCATGGGTGATCGCGCTGTTCATTCTGGTTATGGGCGGCGTTGCCATTACACAGTTGCCGATTGCCCAGTACCCGCCGGTCGCTCCCCCCTCCATCGTCATTTCTGCCGTCTACCCCGGCGCGTCGGCGTCCACACTTGAAAACAGCGTGATCAGCGTGATCGAGCAGGAGATGAACGGATCGCCCGGCCTGATCTACATGGAGTCGGTCAGCCAGGCCAATGGCAGCGGACAGATCACCTTGAGTTTTGAGTCCGGCAGGAACGCAGACCTCGCCCAGGTGGATGTGCAAAACCGGCTGGCGCGCGCGGCGCCGCGCTTGCCGGCGGCAGTCACGCAGCAGGGCGTGCGCGTGGACAAGGCGCGTTCGAATTTTCTGCTGTTCACCATTTTGGCCTCGGACAACCCGGCGATTGACCCAATTGCCCTGGGTGACTACGCCTCCCGCACCGTGCTGCCTGAGCTGCAGCGCCTGCCGGGCGTCGGCCAGGCCCAGTTGTTCGGCACCGAACGCGCGATGCGCATCTGGATAGACCCGGCCAAGCTGGTGAGTTTTAACCTGTCGGCGGCCGATGTGAACAACGCCATCCGCGCGCAGAACGCGCAGGTTTCCTCTGGCACCATTGGCGACCTGCCCAATGTGTCCGGCCAGGGTGTGGCAGCCACCGTGGTGGTCAACGGCCAGCTGGCCAATGTCGAGCAGTTCGGCAACATCGTGCTGCGCGCCAGCAGCGACGGTGCCAGCGTGCGACTCAAAGACGTGGCCCGCATTGAACTGGGCGCGCAGACGTACGCCACCTCGGCACGACTCAACGGCAAACCATCGACGGGCATCGGTGTGCAGCTATCGCCCACCGGCAATGCGCTGGCCACCGCCAAGGCGGTGCGCAAACGCATGGAAGAACTGTCGAAGTTTTTCCCGCAAGGGGTGAAGTGGGAGATTCCCTATGACAGCTCGCGCTTCATCAGCATCTCTATTTCGCAGGTGGTCGAAACGCTGATCGAGGCAATGATTCTGGTGTTCCTGGTGATGTTCCTGTTCCTCCAGAACTTACGCTACACCATCATTCCCACCATCGTGGTTCCGGTGTCCTTGCTGGGTACTTTCGCCGTGTTGCTGGCGCTGGGATTTTCGATCAACGTGCTGACCATGTTCGGCATGGTGCTGGTGATCGGTATTGTGGTCGACGATGCGATCATCGTGGTGGAAAACGTGGAACGCATCATGCGCGAAGAGGGTTTGCCGCCGCGCCAGGCCACGCGCAAAGCGATGGGGCAGATCAGCGGCGCCATTGTCGGGGTGACGGTGGTGTTGGTGTCGGTGTTTGTGCCACTGGCCTTTTTCGGTGGTTCGGTCGGTAATATCTACCGCCAGTTCTCGGCCGTGATGGTGACCTCCATCCTGTTCTCGGCCTTCATGGCGCTGTCGCTGACTCCGGCTTTGTGCGCCACCTTGCTCCAGCCGGTGCAAGCCGGAGATCACCATGAAAAGCGCGGGTTTTTTGGCTGGTTCAACCGCGGTTTTTCGCGCACGGCCAAGCGTTACGAAGGCTGGGTTGGGCGTATTCTCACAAAAGCACCGCGCTACCTGATTCTTTATGTTGCCATCATTGCAGCGGCGGGCGTGCTGTTCGCGCGTCTGCCCTCGTCCTTCCTGCCCGGAGAAGACCAAGGCTACCTGATTGTGAACGTCCAGCTGCCGCCGGGTGCGACGCTGGAACGCACCACCAGCGTGATTCAAAAAGTAGAAGATTACATCCTCAAGCAGCCCCAGGTTCAAAGCATGGTCGGTGTGCTTGGTTTCAGCTTTTCCGGCCAGGGGCAAAATGCCGCGCTCGCCTTTGTAACGCTGAAGGACTGGAGTGAGCGCAAGGGCGAAGAAAATTCAGCCAGTGCCATCGCCAGACGCGCTTTTGGTGCGCTGTCGGGGATCCGGGATGCGTTCATTTTTGCCTTGAGCCCGCCGGCGATTCCGGAGCTGGGCACAGCCTCGGGCTTTACTTTCCGCCTGCAGGACCGCGGCGGCAATGGCCATCAGGCTTTGCTGGGTGCGCGCAACCAGTTGCTGGGCATGGCCGGCAAAAGCCCGGTGCTCGCCGGTGTACGGCCCGATGGCCTGGAAGACGCGCCGCAGCTGCAGATCGACATCGACCGCGACAAGGCCAGTGCGATGGGCGTGCCTTTTGAAGCAATCAATGCGGCCATTTCAACTGCGTTTGGTTCGAGCTACATCAACGACTTCCCGAACCGCGGCCGTCTGCAGCGTGTGGTGGTGCAGGCCGATGCGCCGAGCCGGATGCAGCCGGACGATCTGCTCAAGCTCAATGCGATCAACAGCCTGGGCCGGCCGGTGCCGCTGTCGGCGTTAGCAAGTACGCGCTGGATCACCGGGCCCATGCAGACCATACGCTACAACGGCTATCCCGCCATGCGCATTTCGGGCGACGCTGCCAAGGGTCGCAGCACGGGCGAGGCCATGGCAGAGATGGAGCGGCTGGCGGGTCAGTTGCCGCCCGGCTTTGCGTTCGAATGGACAGGCCAGTCGCGCGAGGAAAAACTCTCGGGCTCGCAAGCCACGATCCTGCTCGCCTTCTCGTTGCTGGCCGTGTTCCTGTGCCTGGCTGCGCTGTATGAGAGCTGGACCATTCCACTGGCGGTGATTCTGGTTGTGCCGCTGGGCATCCTCGGTGCATTGCTGGGGGCCAACCTCCGTGGGTTTTCCAATGATGTGTATTTCAAGGTTGGCCTGATCACCATCATCGGCCTGTCTGCCAAAAACGCGGTGCTGATCATTGAATACGCCAAAGATCTGCAGGCTCAGGGCAAGGGTCTGGTCGAATCAGTGCTGGCGGCCTGCCACCTGCGCTTTCGACCCATCATCATGACCTCGCTGGCATTTATCCTCGGTGTGTTGCCGCTGGTGATTGCGTCGGGAGCGGGCTCGGCGAGCCAGCGCGCAATTGGTACCGGCGTCATGGGCGGCATGATCACCGCGACTGCACTGGCGGTGTTTTTTGTGCCCCTGTTTTTCGTCGTGGTGCGCCGCATCTTCAGGGGCAGTGAGCGGCAGCGCCGCATGCACGCGCACGAGCTGGACAAGGACTTGCCGGTGGGTGCCACAGTCGGAGAGCAAGTATGAACCCCGTGTTGAAGGTCCGCATTGGCGCCTTGGCGGCCGCCGCTTTGCTGGCTGGCTGCTCGATGACGCCCAAATACGAACGGCCTGAAGCGCCAATTGCTGCGGACTGGCCGGGCCTGCGCCTATCCCGCTCGCTGGACGGCCCGCCATCCGCCGCATCGGCTGCTGTGCAGAGCATGGCCGCGGCAGACATCGAGTGGCAGAGTTTTTTCAGCGACCCCAAGCTCAGGCAACTGATCGAAGCGGCACTGCGCAACAACCGCGACTTGCGCATTGCGGTACTCAACATCGAGCAGGCCCGAGCCCAGTTTCAGATCCGGCGTGCCGACCAGTTTCCGACAGTGAGCGCGGCGGCTACTGGCTCGCGCCAGCCCAGTGCCAACGGCAATAGCACGGGGAGCGGCCGCATTTCCAGCGTTTACACCGCGGGTCTGGCGCTGACCTCTTACGAGCTTGATTTTTTTGGCCGCGTGGCCAGCCTCAAGGACGCCGCACTGGCACAGTACCTGGCCACCGAGGAAGGTCGCAAGACGGCGCAGATCGGCCTGCTTGCCGCCGTGGCCAACACCTACCTCAGCCTGCTGGCCGACGAAGAGCTGCTGGCGATCACGCGGCGGACGCTGGCAACGCGTGAGGAGTCGTTCAAACTCAGCCAGCTGCGTTTTGACAACGGCATCACCTCCGAGCTCGACCTGCGCCAGGCCGAATCGCTGCTTGAGGCCGCCCGCATCAGCCTGGCGCAGCTGCAGCGGCAGCGTGCGCTCGATGAAAACCTCATGACTCTGTTGTTGGGCCAACCTTTGAGCGCGGAACTGGCGCCGGCCCTGCCGACGGGGCAGGGGCTGGCCGATACGCCGGTGATGGCCGACGTGCCGGCTGGCCTGCCCTCGGACCTGCTGACCCGACGACCCGACATCCGACAGGCCGAGCAACAATTGCTGGCGGCCAATGCCAACATCGGCGCCGCCCGGGCTGCGTTTTTTCCGCGTATTTCACTGACAGCGTCGGCCGGCAGTGCCAGCAACCACCTGTCAGGGCTGTTCCAGAGCGGCAGCTACGGCTGGACCTTGGCGCCCCAGCTGTTTTTGCCGCTGTTTGACGCGGGCCGCAACCAGGCCGGACTGGACTCGGCCAAGGCCGGACATGAAATTGCCGTGGCGCAGTACGAAAAAGCGATTCAAACTGCTTTCCGCGAAGTGGCGGACGCACTCGCTGGCCGTGCCACCTTGGGCGATCAGCTGCGCGCGCAGCAGGCCCAGGCGAATGCCGAAGCCATCCGCTTCAAGCTGTCGGACTTGCGTTACCAAAACGGCATCGCCAGCCAGCTGGATTTGCTGGACGCACAGCGATCGCTTTTTACGGCGCGGCAGGCGGTGGTGCAAACCCGGCTGCTGCAGCTGCAAAACCAGGTCACGCTGTACAAGGCGCTGGGTGGCGGCTGGAAAAAGCCTTCAGAGGAACGCTGAGTTATCGGTCAATCCGAGACCGACAGTTTTCTGATGCGCCGGGCGAGGCGTACCGTTTCGAGAATAGGCCAACGGTACTGCGGTGCCGCCACTGCCAGCGAAGCACGTCATTGACGGATGGGACTGTGATGCACGCAGCCCGCACGCCGGCAGGTGTGGTTCTGGGCGGCGTACCTCGTGACAACACAGGCACCTGGCATGTCGGCGCTACAGTTGCAGCGCCAGCGCGGGCTCAGTCGCTATGAGATAGCATTCCAAATGTTGCACAAATTGCGCGTGGGTATGGTTCGCCCCGACCAAGACCGCATCGGATCGCGCAAACACCGCCGGATGTTCAAGGTAATGGGAATCAGATTCCAATTAAAACCCCGACACCTGCAGCTCCCGCAGCGAGCGCAACCGCGATGCCGCGTTTGACCGGCTGCGCACGGCGGAGCATCCGGTGTTTAAGGACGTGCTGGGGTTGGTGAAGTAGGGCGTTTGCTCCGGGACTTCAAGAAAAAAGTGGCTCGGGCCCATGCAGAATGTACGTAGACAGCTACTAAAAACATAGCAATTCATGCGCCGCACCGCAAGACAGGGTCAAGGTCACAGTGCACTCTTCGTCAGTAGAATGGAATGCGCTCACTACCCACCGGGTTTGACCGGCCATTTAGCAGGGAGCGCAGAGGCCGATTATGATAAAACCCAGACTACCTAGGTGCTCGGGCCGCATTGACCGCCAGAATCATGCTGCCGTGTATCTGACTACACCGCGGACCGCACGGTCGACATCACGTTAGAGACACCTCGCCATCCATGAAGCCGAAGATTCCTCGACCGTCACTGAACGCGCTTCGGGCCTTCGAAGCGACGACCCGCCTGGGGAGCATGAGTGCCGCTGCCGATGAACTGTTCGTCACCCATGGTGCCGTCAGTAGGCACATACGGTCGCTGGAAGACCAGTTGTGCGTGATCCTGCTGAACCGGGGCAGCCAGTCAACCGAGCCCACGCCCGAAGGCGCTCGTCTGGCCGAGGGCCTCTCGACGGCTTTCCGCCTCATTCAGGCGAGCGTGGAGCAACTCAAGCCAGGGCCGTTGACCCTGTCCTGCTCGGCCTCCATCATGATGTACTGGCTGATTCCGCGCATCGCGGGTTTTCATGAGCAATACCCTGACGTCGAGGTCCAGTTCAACATGAACTACGACCGGATCGATTTCGTGCGGGACAACATCAGCGTGGCAATACGCATATCGTCCATTGAACCCCCGAAGGACGCAAGAGTGAGGGACCTGATGACCGAGTGGGTGGGTCCCGTGTGTTCACCTCAATACATGAGATCGATCGGACTCGAGACACCGGAAAATCTGTCCCGGGCGCGGCTTCTTTCCACCCAGACGAGGCCGGAGGCGTGGCAAGAATGGTTGGCCGCCTCCGGAAATGAGGGAGCAGACCTCAAGGTCGGTGAATCGTACGAGCACTTCTATCTGCTGATACAGGCCGCCGTGTGCGGCTTGGGAATAGCCACCGTCCCGAGGATGCTGGTTCTCGACGACTTGCGTTCAGGAAAGCTCGTTGCGCCGTTCGGCTTTGCACCAAGCCGGCGAAAGCTCATGCTGTGGATTGCGCCGCATCTGGATGGGAGATTCGACGTGGAAGCACTCGCCAATTGGCTCGCGAATGAGATGAAGAACACGGAAATCAGGGGCGTTTCCTAGAGTCCTTTTCACCTCCACCCCTTCCCGGACCGTTCATGATCAAGTTCTATTACCACCCCTCGCCCAACCCCGCCAAGGTGGCCCTGCTCCTGGGTGGGTAAGCGTACACCCAAGGCACGGGCGCGGGCCGTCAGCTGCGGCGCAGCGGACGGAAGAAGGCGCAGATCTCGGCCGCCAGCGCCTCGGGCTGTTCCATGGCAGCGAAGTGGCCGCCGCGCGACATCACGGTCCAGCGCTGGATGTCGGTAAAGACCTGCTCTGCCAGCGATTGCGGCGGTCGCAGGATCTCGCGCGGAAACTCGCAGTAGCCCATCGGTACCGTAATCTGCACCCCTTCGCCGATCGGCCAGGGGCCGTGCATGCGGGCATAGTACGGCCAGAACGAGGAGCCGATGGCGCCGGTGAACCAGTACAGGCTGATGTCGGCCAACATCTTGTCCTGGTCGATCACGGTGTAGGGGTCGCCGTCGCAGTCTGACCAGGCGCGGAACTTCTCGCCGATCCAGGCGGCCAGCCCGGCCGGCGAATCGGTCAGGGCATAGGCCAGTGTCTGCGGCCGCGTGCCCTGGATCGACTGGTAGCCGGTCTCTTCCTTCACCCAACTGGCCAGTTCGTCCAGGTAGCGGCGCTCCTGCGGGCTTGGGTCGACCAGCTTGGTATCGCGCCGCAGCGGCAGCAGGTTGAGGTGGATGCCGATGGTGCGCTCGGGATGCTCTTGCCCCAGCCGGGCGGTGACGAACGAGCCCCAGTCGCCGCCCTGGGCGCCGAAGCGCTGGTAGCCCAGGGCGCTCATCAGATCGGCAAAGCAGTCAGCGATTTTTTCACCCGAAAAGCGCGGCTGCCCGGGCGTGAAGGACAGGCCGTAGCCGGGCAACGAGGGTGCCACCACGGTAAAGGCGTCTTGCGGATTGCCGCCGAACGAGGCTGGGTCGGTCAGGCGCGGGATCAGGTCAAGGAACTCGAACACCGAGCCCGGCCAGCCGTGCGACAGCAGCAGGGGCAGGGGGTTAGGGCCGCGTCCCGGTACGTGCAGGTAGTGCAGGTCGATGCCGTGCAGCGCCATCTTGTACTGGGGAAACGCGTTCAGCCGAGCCTCCTGGGCGCGCCAGTCGAAGTGGTCGCGCCAGTGCGCCACCAGCGCTTGCAGCCAGCCCAAGTCGGTGCCGTAGGCCCAGGGCGCGCCGGGCGCTTGGTCGGGGTAGCGGGTGCGGGCCAGCCGCTCCCGCAGGTCGGCCAGGGCCGGGTCAGGAACATGGAGGGTGAACGGATTCGGTGTCATGAATGTTCCAAGTTGCGCTCGGCCTCGTAACGGGCGGCCAGCGGTTGCAGATCGGGCACCCCGGCCAGACTGGGATTGGCATCGGACAATGCGGCCTCTCGATACGGCCTCTGAGTGTATTTTCTACCTTCAAGCCGTGTCAAGCAGCGGTTGCAGCAGCGGCCGCCGGGTGGGTTGGTCGCGAAACCAAGGGTCATGGCGGCAAGGCCGTGACCCTTGTCAGGGGGCTGGCCCTGGATGCCTCCGGGTTGGTCCAGTTGGGTCAGCAGCTCAAGGCAGCGTGCGGCGCGGGCGACACGGTGAAGGACGGCGTGATCGAAGTGCAGGGCGATCACCGCGACAAGCTGCTGGCGATGCTGAAGGCGCAAGGCCACAGCGTCAAGCGAGTCGGCGGATAGGCAGGGATCCGGGCCCATGACTACTCCCTTTCGTGCGGTCTTCGACCAATGGCAGGCAGCCCCAGCACAAACCTGGCGTGCTGCCTGCCGGGCTTTCCCGCAAGCTCGCGCGCTACCCGTCGACAAGTCGCTTCAGCGCAGCACGCAGTGACTGGCCTGGGTCGAGACCGAGATTGCGGGCCGCGTCATTGACATAGGAGATCACGCCGGACTCCCACATATCCTGTGCATCCCCGATACACGCGCTCGTGTGCGCCACGGTGCCTGCCGCAACGCCCCTTGCCTGCAACATCGTCAAGGCCGCTATTCCGGCGTTGTTCTTCCCCACGCCCGCATCGTTGAAGAACACGACCTTCAGCGGCACCGCGAGCGCGAACTCTCCGGAGCTCGCCCCGCCGTGGGAGGCCGAGACAACGAGGGCGCCTGCGTCCTCGGGTGCCACCTTGGTGATCGAGTCCATGATCAGGACCGAGCCACCCGGTCCACTTTCCACTTTTTTCTTGAGCATGTCTATCCTGTCAAAGAATTGAAGCCGTCTGCGCGACTGGCGGCGACCCCGCCGCCGCCTCCGCCATTACCGAAGGTCAGGGTCTGGGGCTCTTGTTGAGCGTAGCGGCCATGTAGTTGTCGTAGGCGCCGTCCGAGAAGCGCGACCACATGATGCCGTCGTCGCGAAACTTCGCGTAGCTGGTGTAGATCTTGTTCCACTTCTGGTTCTTCGCGGAAAGCTCGGCGTAGACCTCGCTGGTCGCTTGAAAGACGGCATCGGCCATGTCCCTGGGGAAGGGGCGCAGCTGCACGCCGGCACCGACCAGGCGTTTCAGCGCGGCGGGATTGCGGGAGTCGTACTTCGCCTGCATGTCGGTGTGCGCTTCGGCGCAGGCCAATTCGAAGATCGCCTGATATTCCTTGGGAAGGGACTCCCAGGCCTTGGCACCGACCTGCATGGTGACCTGGCCGCCGCCCTCCCAATAGCTGGGATAGTGGTAGAACTTGGCGATCTTGTGCAGGCCCAACTTTTCGTCGTCATACGGACCGACGAATTCAGCCGCGTCGATCGTTCCCTTTTCGAGAGCCGTGTAGATTTCTCCCCCGGGGATGTTCTGCGCCACGACCCCGATTCGCTCGAGTACCACCCCGCCAAAGCCGCCGATCCGGAACTTCAAGCCCTTCATGTCGGCAAGGCTCTTGATCTCCTTGCGGAAGAATCCGCCCATTTGCGCCCCGGTGTTCCCGCATGGAAAATTTATGATGTTGTAGTCGCGATAGAACTCACGCAGCAAGGGCAGACCACCGCCGTCCTTCATCCATGCCGTCATCTGTCGCGAGTTCATGCCGAATGGAATCTGGCCGTCGAGCGCGAAGGTCGGGTCTTTTCCAAAGAAGAAAACGCCCGAGGTATGGGCGCACTCCACGGCCTCCTGCTGGACGGCGTCGACCACGCCGAACGCGGGCACGAGTTCGCCCGGCCCGTGAACACTGATCTCGAAAGCGCCCCCGGTGGCCGCACCCACCCGTTTGGCCACCTGGTCCCCGCCGCCGAAGATAGTGTCCAGGCTCTTGGGCCAGCTCGAAGCCATGCGCCACCTGATTTTCGGCTGTGCGCCCACGATAGCGGGCGCCGAAAGTCCGGCTGCCAGGGCAGTGGTTGCCAAGGCTGTAGTTGCGAAAGAACGTCGTTTCATGTTGTCTCCAATGTCGCTTTTAAAGAGGCGAGCGACTGCCCTCATTCAAATCAGCTTCCTGCCTCGCGCGCCGGAATTAATGACGGCGCGGCTGGCGCGCCGCCCGTGCTGTTCTTGTCGAGTAAGCGGCCCAGGATCTGCGCCGTCTGCACCGGCAATTGATCGACAAAGAAATGCCCCCCGTTGACAGTGGCGAACTCAGGTTGCGCGAGCCGCTTGGCCCACAGGCTGCTGACATCGATGCGCTGCGCCAGCACCCCGTCGGGCACACCGGCCCAGGCTGAATTGATTGTTGCATGAGCAGGCAGCTATGCGCTTATGCTTTCAGCAGCCCTCAAGAGGTTGGCTTGCGTTGCCCTAGCCGCGTCAAGCTCAATTTTGAACAAATCAGCCAAAGACATTTGCGCACTATGGGCCAGCAGGAGACCCGTGAAATGACCGCCCAACAGCAAAATAAAACGGTTCAAACCGACATTCTCGAGATTGCCTATGCCGAGTTCAATCCGGCTGGCTTGCGCACTGCAGTGCTGGTGCATGGCTGGCCGGATTCGCCCAGAACCTGGCATA
>JBKJZS010000066.1:0-8165 GCA_046714915.1 Polaromonas sp.
AAAGACCTGCAGCCCATGACTGGACAGATCAACCGGGTGTACGAGGTGCTTAACGGCAAGCGCAAGCTGACCTTGGCGATGGTTTGGCGCCTGCATATCGGGCTGGGGATTCCGGCTGAGAGCTTGATTCGCCAGTCAGGTTGATCGATTTTCAAGCCCCTGCGCGTCAACACAATTACTGAAAAATCATCGGTGCGTCAGTACTCCCCATTGACGGCGGTATAAAATCAATCCGTATTTTCTACGTAACTGTTTTTGGAGCTATCCATGTCCACCCTTACTCAGCCGTTTGAGCGAATCGATCTTCGTACTTCACCTGAAATCAAGGAGTTGATCGTTCGCGCAGCGCTGACGACCGGGGTTTCACTGAGCGCATTTCTCATTGCATGCGCGCAGGATCGTGCCAGGCAGATACTGGCGGAGAGTGAGACTTTGACGTTTTCACCGCGTGACTGGGATGCGTTTTTTGCCGCCATGGACAACGCCGATAAGCCCCGCCCGAAACTTGAAGCCGCTGCCCAAGCTTATTTGAAGTGGCGCGATCAAAGCACCCCAGCCAAGTGATTTTCAGGTGATTGATTTTGACGGCCAGATTGAATTGCTGGCAAAAAATCATGATCGACGCAAATTTTTCAGCGGCGAACCACTACTGGACGATTATTTGCGCCGACTCGCCCGGCAGCATGCCGAATCAAAAATCAGCCGGACTTATGTGGGCGTCAAGGGCGGCCGGATTTTGGGTTATTACAGCCTGGCGATGTCGGCTATCCGCCGGGAACAGTTGCCGCAGCAGTATCAAAAGCGGTTTCCGAATTACCCGGTGCCCGTTGCTTGTTTGGCCCGCCTTGCAATAGACCAAAGTCAGCAGGGAAAGGGTTTGGGCAAGTTGCTGCTTTTGGATGCTCTTTACCGATGCCATCGCCTGTCGGAAGAAATTGGTTCGGTCGGCGTCATCGTCGATGCCAAAAACGTTCGTGCGCAAAGCTTCTACAGCCAAATGAACTTTGAAGAATTTCCTGAAACACCTTTGACGCTGTGGCTGCCTGTCGAGGCCATTACCCAGTTGTTTGGGGGTAGCTGATTTGCTATTTATTTGATAGCTTCTAACGCACTGTTTTTGAGGGCTAAAGCCTAAAAGATTATGAATCCAGGATCAGGTTGCGCTCACCAGCACAATCACCGAAAAATCATCGTTGCCACCGGCACGGCGCACATTTTGAGGCCATTGATCGAAGCTTATGAAGCCAGGCATTACCTCCACTGAGCTTGCTAAAGCCCGCCGCCCTGCTATAGGTCGGCACCTGCACTTCTTCTGGCGTCCTCAGCCATCGGCGCACGGTATTGCGCGACAGACCTGTGCGCTTGGTGATTTCATGCAGCGACACCTTGTCGCGCAAATACATACGCCTGATTCTTCCTAACATTTCCATGGTGATCACCTTGTTCATCCCCTGCCCAAAATTTAGGCAAGGCAGATAAAACACCTGGGTCAGTTTTGAAGCGGCACAGTGCCTTAGGGGCTTACATCAAGCTCACAAATGACGGAGTTATGCGGAGTTTCCTTTAAGAAAGTGTCCGTTATTTCAGGGGAATCCCAATCACACGCTACTGAAATCTCGGTTCCACAAGCTTGAAAAGAGCGAGACTGAGAATTTTCCTGTTAAACCGCGCAATAATAGCTCGGCCAATGAGGTTGCTCCCGCATAGAGAAGGACACGTTGCCTTCAAAAGCAAAACCCCCACTAAAGTGGGGGCGTTGTCTACCAGCCTAGACGGCTTGGATGTTGGTTGCGCGGGCAAGATTTGAACTTACGACCTTTGGGTTATGAGCCCAACGAGCTACCAGGCTGCTCCACCGCGCGATAAGTATTTATTATAACCTATTCTGCCTTGGCAGAGTCGACAGTAGTGTCTTCAGACAATTCTGGCCGGTCAACAAGTTCAACCAATGCCATCGGGGCATTGTCACCGACACGGAAACCCATCTTCAAAATACGGGTGTAGCCACCCGGTCGTGCATTGTAGCGGGGGCCAAGTTCAGCAAAAAGTTTGACCACCATGTCGCGATCACGCAGGCGATCAAATGCCAGACGCTTGTTCGCAAGCGAAGGATCTTTCGCCAGCGTAATCATAGGCTCGACGACGCGGCGCAATTCTTTGGCCTTGGGCAAGGTGGTTTTAATCACTTCATGCTGAATCAAAGAATTCATCATGTTGCGAAGCATGGCAAGCCGGTGAGAGCTGGTGCGATTGAGTTTACGAAGTCCGTGTCCGTGACGCATGGTGCTTTCCTTTCATTTTGTATTTCAGGCAGCCGTATCAGGTACTGTCCGTGCACTGCCTCCCCAATGGAGACTATTCAAATTAACGCTTATCGAGGCCTGCTGGAGGCCAGCTTTCCAGTCGCATCCCAAGTGTCAGACCGCGAGATGCCAGTACTTCCTTGATTTCATTGAGCGACTTGCGCCCGAGATTGGGGGTCTTGAGGAGTTCGTTCTCGGTACGCTGAATGAGGTCGCCAATATAGTAGATATTTTCAGCTTTCAGGCAATTAGCCGAGCGGACAGTCAATTCGAGTTCGTCGACAGGTCGCAACAGAATCGGATCAAATTGCTGCGAGCTGCGCTGAACCGGCGCATCGAAAGCAGCAAGTTCGTTGCCTTCGAGTTGCGCGAAAACGGCAAGCTGCTCAACCAAAATTTTTGCTGAAGCGCGAACGGCGTCTTCCGCAGTCACAGCACCGTTGGTTTCGATTTCAAGAACCAGCTTGTCGAGGTCGGTACGCTGCTCGACGCGGGCGCTTTCGACGGTGTAGCTCACCCGCTTGACAGGCGAGAACGAGGCGTCAAGAACGATTCGGCCAATGGATTTGGTCGACTCGTCGCCATAGCGGCGCATCGTGCCAGGAACATAGCCGCGGCCGTTTTCGACCTTGATCTGCATGTCGATCTTGCCGCCGTGCGAGAGATTGACGATGACATGTTCAGGGTTAATGATCTCAACGTCGTGCGGCGTCTGGATATCGGCGGCGGTCACCGGACCTTCACCGTCCTTGCGCAGACTCAGGGTCACCTCGTCGCGGTTATGGAGTTTGAAAACCACACCTTTGAGATTCAGCAAAATGTTGACGACGTCTTCCTGCACGCCATCAATGGACGAGTATTCGTGTAACACCCCGGCGATTGTAACTTCGGTCGCAGCATGGCCCACCATCGACGACAGTAAAACGCGGCGCAATGCATTACCTAGCGTGTGGCCATAGCCACGCTCAAAGGGCTCCAGAGTCACCTTGGCGCGGTTGGCGGCAAGCTGCTCAACGTTTATGGTTTTTGGTTTTAATAAATTAGTTTGCATGCATTCTTCCTCTCAATACCCTCGGCTCGTTACACCGATAAGGCCGGGTGAAGCGACCCTGCGGGCTACAGTGCCCCGTAACCGCAGGAACGAAAATTAACGTGAATACAGTTCGACAATCAACGATTCATTGACGTCAGCAGCAAACTCGTCGCGATCGGGCACTTTCTTGAAGATCCCTTCGGATTTGTCGACGCTGACATCAACCCAAGCCGGTAAACCGACTTGTTGAGCCAACTGAAGCGCTTCCGCCACACGCGTCTGCTTCTTGGATTTATCGCGGACTGCGATTACGTCACCCGTTTTAACCATGTAAGACGGAATATTCACGGAGCCGCCGTTAACGGTCATCGCTTTGTGCGAAACAAGCTGACGCGCCTCGGCGCGAGTGGAGCCAAATCCCATCCGGTAAACAACATTGTCGAGACGCGACTCAAGAATGAAAAGCAGGTTGGCGCCAGTATTGCCCTTGCGGCGATCGGCTTCCTCGAAATACCGGCGGAACTGCTTCTCAAGAACCCCGTACATGCGCTTGACCTTCTGCTTTTCGCGAAGCTGCAGGCCAAAGTCGGACGTCCGGGTGCCTGAGGTGCGACCGTGCTGGCCAGGTTTGGAGTCAAACTTTGCCTTGTCACCAATGGCTCTGCGCGCGCTTTTGAGGAAAAGGTCTGTGCCTTCACGACGGGATAGTTTGGCCTTAGGGCCTAGGTAACGTGCCACTTGAATTCCTTATGTCATCTACTGCAGAATCTGCAGGAGCCTTCGGTGTAAACCTAATGGCGGTGGGCTTGGTTAAAACGTTTCTCGGGTAAGCATCGCATGCAAAATGCCACTGCCAACCCGGGATAACTCGAATCTAAATACGGCGGCGTTTCTGGGGGCGGCAACCGTTGTGAGGAACCGGTGTAACGTCAGCAATCGAGTTGATTCGAATGCCTAACGCTGCCAGCGCCCGTACCGATGATTCGCGACCGGGACCGGGCCCCTTGATTTCCACATCAAGGTTCTTGATGCCTTGCTCAATAGCAGCACGCCCGGCAACTTCCGAAGCGACCTGGGCTGCAAAAGGAGTCGACTTGCGCGAGCCTTTGAAACCCTGCCCCCCGGAAGAGGCCCATGACAAGGCATTACCTTGGCGATCTGTAATCGTGATGATGGTGTTGTTAAAGGATGCATGAACGTGAGCGATACCGTCGGCAACGTTCTTGCGTACTTTCTTACGAACGCGTTGGGCTGCGTTACTGCTGGGGGCTTTTGCCATAACTACCTCTTACTCAATTATTTCTTTAGGGACGCTGCAGCCTTGCGCGGACCCTTGCGGGTGCGCGCATTGGTGCGCGTGCGCTGACCACGCATGGGCAAGCCACGACGATGGCGAAAGCCACGGTAGCAGCCGATATCCATCAGACGCTTGATGTTCATCGTGGTTTCACGGCGCAAGTCACCTTCAATGGTGAATTGCGCGATCTGATCACGAATTTTTTCCAAGTCACCGTCTGTGAGATCTTTGACTTTTTTGGAATACGCAATATCACATGCCTCGCAAATTTTGCGAGCACGAGTGCGACCGATGCCGAAAATAGCAGTCAAGCCAATTTCGGCATGTTGCTGCGGCGGAATATTGATACCAGCGATACGAGCCATGTGCGTCCTCTAAAACTCTTGAAAATCAGCCTTGGCGCTGCTTATGACGTGGGTCCGTGCAGATCACGCGTACAACGCCTTTACGGCGAATGATTTTACAGTTGCGGCATATTTTCTTAACCGAAGCTGAAACTCTCATTTCTTTCTCCTAAACTTTGACTCTGCTTATTTGGCGCGAAACACAATGCGTGCGCGCGACAAATCGTAAGGCGTTAACTCAACTGTCACTTTGTCACCAGGAAGTATGCGGATGTAGTGCATGCGCATTTTTCCCGAAATGTGACCCAAAACTATATGGCCATTTTCCAGCTTCACACGAAATGTCGCGTTAGGCAAATTCTCCACGACCTCCCCCTGCATCTGGATGACATCATCTTTCGACATCCCATCAACTGCCTGGCGAGGTTTTGAAGTTTGCCTTTTTCAACAGGGATTCGTACTGCTGAGACATCATGTAATTCTGTACTTGCGCCATGAAATCCATGGTGACAACCACAATGATCAGCAATGAGGTACCACCAAAATAAAACGGCACGTTATATTTCAAAATCAGGAACTCTGGCAGCAGGCAAACAAAGGTGATGTAGACCGCACCCGCCAAAGTCAAGCGAACCAGGATCTTGTCGATATAGCGCGCCGTCTGATCACCGGGACGGATACCAGGAATAAACGCGCCACTCTTTTTCAGGTTATCCGCCGTCTCGCGGCTGTTAAAAACAAGGGCGGTGTAAAAGAAACAAAAGAAGATAATGGCCGCTGCATACAACATGACATAAATGGGCTGCCCCGGCGTCAAGGTAGCGGCAACGTCTTTGAGCCACCGCATGCCGTCACCGGTGGTGAACCAGCCAACCAAGGTCGCTGGCAACAAAATAATTGAGGATGCAAAAATCGGGGGAATAACACCAGCCATGTTCAGCTTCAAAGGCAGGTGTGACGATTGCCCACCATAAACCTTGTTACCCACCTGCCGCCTCGCGTAATTCACTAATATCTTTCGCTGGCCGCGCTCTACAAAGACAACAAAATACGTCACCAGCGCAACCACGACCACAATCAGGATGGCCACCAAGATACTCATGGCGCCAGTTCGTACAAGCTCAAGCAAGCCACCGAGTGCACTGGGTAGCCCTGCCGCGATGCCCGCAAAAATCAGGATCGAGATGCCATTACCCAAACCGCGCTCGGTAATCTGCTCACCGAGCCACATCAAAAACATCGTGCCAGCGGTCAAGCTCACCACCGCAGTCATGCGGAAACCAAATCCCGGCGCCAGCACCAGGCCCGGCGAACTCTCCAGGGCAATCGCGATACCCATGGACTGGAACAATGCCAAACCCAAAGTGCCATAGCGGGTGTACTGAGTGATCTTCCTGCGACCAGCTTCACCTTCTTTTTTCATCTGCTCAAATGTTGGAACAACATAAGTGAGCAACTGCATGATGATGGAGGCCGAGATGTAAGGAATGATGCCCAGCGCAAACACCGTAAACCGGGACAAGGCCCCGCCAGAAAACATATTGAACAAACTCAATATGCCGCCTTGCTGCCCTTTGAACAGCTGCTGCAACTGCGCCGGATCAATACCCGGAACCGGGATGTGAGCACCCACGCGATACACCACCAGTGCAAGCAACAAAAACACAAGCCTGTTGCGCAGATCACCGAACTTGCCGGTTTTTGCAATTTGTGCAGAGCTGGTTGCCACTGATCGTTATCCGTGTAAAAGTTTTAAGCGAGTACGCCGCCGGCAGCTTCGATCGCGGCTTTGGCGCCCGCAGTCGCGCCGATGCCATTGAGCTTGACAGCCATTGTCAACGCGCCAGTCTTGATGACCTTGACGTTCTTAGCCAGTTGGCCTACCAGGCCCGCCGTTTTGAGTGCAAGCAAATCGACTTCGGCCAGACCGAGCTGCTCAAGTGCAGCCAACGTTACTTCAGCATTGAACTTGAGCTGGTGTGACTTAAAACCACGTTTTGGCAAGCGACGCTGCAAAGGCATCTGACCGCCTTCAAAGCCCACTTTGTGGTAGCCGCCCGCACGGGATTTTTGACCTTTGTGGCCGCGTCCGGCTGTCTTACCCAGACCCGAACCGATGCCGCGCCCAACGCGGCGCTTGGCATGTTTTGCGCCTTCGGCAGGCTTGATTCCGTTTAATTCCATCATAAGCTCCGCTTACAGCACCTTGACCAGGTAGCTGATCTTGTTGATCATCCCGCGCACCGCGGGCGTGTCCTGCAGCTCGTTCTTGCTGTTGATACCGCGAAGGCCCAAGCCGCGTACGGTAGCGCGGTGGGACTCTTTGGTGCCAATCGGGCTGCGAACCAGGGTCAGCGTGAGTTTTTTCTCTGTCGTCATAGGGTGCCGCCTTAGCCGAAGATGTCTTCGACGGATTTACCACGCTTAGCCGCGATTTCCGAAGCGGTGGTGGAGTTGTTCAGTGCGTCCATCGTTGCACGCACCATGTTGTAGGGGTTGCTTGACCCATGGCTTTTTGCCACGATGTCGGTAATACCCATGACTTCAAACACGGCACGCATGGGTCCCCCAGCAATGATTCCGGTGCCTTTGGCAGCTGGCATCATCATGACGTTCGCAGCACCGTGGTGGCCAAAAACGTTGTGATGAATGGTGCCGTTTTTTAACGAAACCTTGGTCATATTGCGACGGGCTTCTTCCATGGCTTTTTGCACAGCTGCCGGCACCTCTTTCGACTTGCCTTTGCCCATGCCGACGCGACCGTCGCCATCACCCACTACAGTCAGCGCAGCAAAACCGAGAATCCGGCCGCCTTTTACAACTTTGGTCACGCGGTTGACCGCGATCATCTTTTCCTTCAGACCATCGTCTGGAGCGTCGTTTTGTGATTTTGCTTGAAATTTAGCCATACTTAATTCCAGTCTGCTTAGAACTGCAAGCCAGCTTCGCGAGCCGCATCAGCCAGCGCTTTAACGCGGCCATGGTACGCAAAGCCAGCGCGGTCAAACGCTACTTTTTCCACACCTGCTGCTTTTGCTTTTTCAGCAATGCGCTTGCCAATGGCCTGCGCAGCAGCAACGTTTGCACCCTTGCCGGAAGCACCGAGGTCCTTGCGGACTTCGACTTCTGCGGTGGAGGCAGATGCCAGGATCTTGCTGCCGTCGCCGGAGATGACGCTGGCGTAAATA
>JBKJZS010000067.1:0-1779 GCA_046714915.1 Polaromonas sp.
ACCATGGCCAGTCCGACGCCAGTGTTGCCCGAGGTCGGCTCAATGATGGTGCCGCCGGGCTGGAGAGCGCCCGATTGTTCCGCCGCTTCCACCATGCTGAGCGCAATGCGGTCCTTGATAGAGCCGCCCGGGTTGCTGCGTTCGGACTTGATATAAATCTGGTGCGTCTGGCAGGCGGCGCCAAAAAGCCGGTTCACCCGGATGTGCGGCGTGTTGCCGATGGTGGCGAGAACGCTGGAAGCTTTCATGGCTGGTTCCTTTTTAGTTGATTTTCGCCCGGTCAATACCGACTGCGGCACCGCGCCGCCGCCAGCTTGCGCAGACGGTCGTCTGGATTCAGCAAATTATCACCGTTCCCCCAATGCCTGCAACAGCGCTGTTCCTGCGCCTGTCTCAAGTTGCGCTCGGGCTTGCAGCAGAGACTGCAAATTGGGTGAAAATCAGGCCTCCTGGTAATTCCCGATTGGGTCTCATTTCCGCGTTCACTGCCGCTTCACCCTGGAACCACCATGCGCAAATTCTGGCTACTGTTTTCCCAAACCGTCACGGTCTTGCTGGCCGCTTATTTTGTGGTCGCCACGCTCAAGCCGCAGTGGCTGAATCGGCCGGCTCTGGGCGCCGCGCTGGCCTTGATTGAAGCGCCGGCCGGCAGCGCGACGGGCGCGCCCGCAGGCAGTTTCGCTGCAGCGGCCAAAGCTGCTTCGGCGGCCGTGGTCAGCATCAACACCAGCAAGGCTGCGGCGCGCCACCCCAACATGGACGACCCCTGGTTCAAGTTTTTCTTTGGCGACCAGGGCGGGCAAAACGAACCTCAGGTCGGCCTGGGCAGCGGGGTGATCGTCAGCCCCAACGGCTACATCCTGACCAACAACCATGTGGTCGAGGGCGCAGACGACATCGAAGTCATCCTCAATGACACCCGCAAGGCCAAGGCCAAAATCATAGGCACCGATCCCGAGACCGATCTGGCCATCCTGAAAATCGAACTCGATAAACTGCCGATCATCGTGCTGGGCAGCTCCGACACGCTGCAAGTCGGCGACGCCGTGCTGGCCATCGGCAACCCCTTTGGCGTCGGGCAGACAGTCACCAGCGGCATCATCAGCGCCTTGGGCCGCAACCAGCTGGGCATCAACACCTTCGAGAACTTCATCCAGACCGACGCGGCCATCAACCCGGGCAATTCCGGCGGCGCGCTGGTTGACACCCAGGGCCGGCTGCTGGGCATCAACACCGCCATTTATTCGCGTTCGGGCGGTTCCATGGGCATCGGTTTTGCCATACCCGTGTCCACCGCCAAGCAGGTGCTTGAAAGCATTGTCAAGGACGGCCAGGTGACACGCGGCTGGATCGGCGTGGAGCCGCAGGACCTCAGCCCGGAGCTGGCTGAGACCTTCGGCATCAAGCCGCGCAGCGGCGTGGTTATTACCGGCGTGCTGCAAAACGGACCGGCCGCGCAGGCCGGCATTCTGCCCGGCGACGTGATCACCGACGTGGCCGGCAAGCCGGTACACACGGTGGCCGAACTGCTGACCGCTGTGGCGGCTCTCAAGCCCGGCGCGGCGGCACCCCTGAGCGTGCTGCGCAAGGAGAAGAAAACCGAACTTTCGGTGGTTCCCGGTACCCGGCTGCGGCCGAGAATCCGGCGCTAGACCGCCTGCTTTTATTTGCTATTTATTTAGTAGCTAAATGCGCCCGTGAATAAAGGGCATTGAGCCTTTTTTTCTTAAGGCTTGGCGGCTTCGGCGTCTTCGGCGTCTTCAGGCGCCTGGGTGTGTT
>JBKJZS010000068.1:0-3028 GCA_046714915.1 Polaromonas sp.
AGAACTACCTGGCGCATCTGGGCGCCTGGGTCACCATCGTGCAGGGGATTGTTTTCGTCATTTGCGTACTCGCGTTCCGGCGCGGCATCGTCGGCGAGCTGGCGAAGTGGATGAAGAAGTCGCTGTAGTTCTCCCAGTCCTGGAGCGGCGCCGGCGCGTGGCAACAAGCCCGGAGGCTTAACGCCTGAGGCTCACGAGGTAAATTCCGCGCCTGCAGTGGACAGCGCCTCGGCGATATGCTGTGGCAACGCAAGGTTGCCCTGGTCGTCCGGCAGCGCCTCGATACTGATCACCGGCGCTGAGGGAGTGACGCAGCCAAACAGGGTGGCAAAGGCGGCATCCGCCGCATCGCGTCCGGTGGCAAAACGCACAAAACCCATGGGGATCGCGGTGCCCGACGGGTCAAACAAATACCAGCGATCGCCCACAAAGACCTCGACATAGGCGTGAAAGTCAGTCGGTCCCAGCGCCGGATCGGCGCCGTAATCGATGCCGCTGACAAAACGTGCCGGCATGTTGACCGCGCGGCACAGCGCAATCATCAGGTGTGCGAAGTCGCGGCAAACGCCGACTTCCTCAATCAGCGTGTCAACCGCCGTGGTGTTGCTGGTGGAGCTGTTGGGCATGAAGGTTACGCGCTGATTGACCCAGTCACGAATCGCCTGCACCCGGCTGTAGCCGTGCCGCAAATGGCTGAATTCCTTGACGGCCAGCCGATTCAGCCGATCCGACGGGCAATAACGGCTGGGGTAGAGGTAAGGCAGCACTGGCCCAGGCAGCTGAAGCACGCCGATCTCGGACAACTGCTCGGGCTGAGCCGTGTGGTGCTTGATGTCCACGGTGGCGCCGTAGCTCACCGTTAACGGGCCGGCCTCGGCCCTGAACCTCAGGTAACGGTTGTGACTGACTGCATCGGCGTAGATCTCAGGCTGCAGGATCTGGCTAATGCCCAAGGTTTCGCTGAGGACGCTTTGCTGGCGCGTTTGCGCGGCGTGAATGTTGAAAATGAAATCACATCCGGCGTCAGCAACCTGGTAACTCAATTCAATCGAAAATTTAAGCCTGACCATACGGTGGGTTCCTGAAGTGATGCCGCAGCTTGCCCGAGGTGAGCGGCTGGGCGTGCAATGGACGGGAACAAGTGGCGTCCCGGCGGGAGTGCCAAGGCTGCAAACATCGGTTGCAGGCAGCGTCATGGCTGTGCCAAGAATGATTGTGGCTTGAAAAAACAGCCCTGCGGGCAAGTCGAGCCAAACACCCACGGCACTTGCGCTGCCGGCTCATTCCAGACCTCCTTCAGCCTGACACCGGTAAGGCATGTTCTCCTACAAACGGTAGCGCCATCAGGGCGGACCCGACCGCTGGAATTCGAGCATCGCTTGAATTGCTACAGTTTTTATAGCTTCTTGCGTCCATCCATCATGGGCCGGAGCCTGTTTTGATGCTGTAAAGTGCTTGCTCAGGCTTCGTCCATGAAGCGCACCTTGACGCTTTTACCCTTGACCTTGCCGCTGCTCAGTTTTTGCTGGGCTTCGTTGGCAATCGCACGGTCCACCGCCACATAGGTTGAGAACTCGTTGACATTGATCTTGCCGACCTGCTCGCGCGTGAAGCCGGCCTCGCCGGTCAGCGCACCCAGCACGTCCCCGGCGCGGATTTTTTCCTTGCGGCCGCCGACGATTTGCAGCGTCACCATGGGCGGCAGCAGCGGCTCATTGCTGGCCGGCGTCAGTTCGGTCAGCTTGTGCCACTCGGATTCGGCTTTTTGCAGTTGTTCGATCTTGCCGACCGAGCCCATCTCGTCCATGCTAACCAGGCTGATGGCCCAGCCCTCTGCATCGACCCGGCCGGTGCGGCCGATGCGGTGAATGTGTACTTCGGGGTCCGGCGTCACGTCGACGTTGATGACCATTTCCAGCTGCGCAATGTCCAGGCCGCGCGCCGCCACGTCGGTGGCCACCAGCACCGAGCAACTGCGGTTGGAAAACTGCACCAGCACCTGGTCGCGTTCGCGCTGCTCCAGTTCGCCGAAGAGTGCCAGCGCCCTAAAGCCCTTGCTTTTTAGAAAAGCCACCAGCGCACGACATTGCGATTTGGTGTTGCAAAAAGCCAGGGTGCTGGCCGGGCGGTAATGGTTGAGCAGTTGCGCCACCGCATTCAGGCGCGCTTCGTCGTGGTCGCTGTCAGGCACCTGGTACCAGCGCTGGCGGATTTTGCTTTTCTCGTGCTGCAACTGCACCGTGATGGTTTGCGGCTGCTTCATGAACTGCTGGCTGAGTTTGGCAATGCCCTCGGGGTAGGTCGCCGAAAACAGCAGGGTTTGCCGCTCTTTCGGGCATTGTTTGGCCACGGTCGCAATATCGTCAAAAAAGCCCATGTCGAGCATGCGGTCGGCTTCATCGAGTACCAGGGTGTTCATGGCCTCCAGATTCAGATTGCCGCGCGCCAGGTGGTCCATGATGCGGCCCGGCGTGCCGACCACAATGTGTGCGCCGTTTTCCAGGCTGGCCGTCTGGTTGCGCAGCGGCACACCGCCACACAGCACCACGACCTTGATGTTTTCCTCAGCGCGCGCCAGGCGGCGGATTTCAGTGGCGACCTGGTCGGCCAGTTCGCGCGTCGGGCACAACACCATGGCCTGCACCGCAAAACGCCGCGCATTGAGGTTGGCCAGCAGGGCCAGCGCAAAGGCAGCGGTCTTGCCGCTGCCGGTTTTGGCCTGCGCGATCAGGTCCTTGCCCGCCAGCGCCAGCGGCAGGCTGGCCGCCTGGATCGGGGTCATGGCGAGGTAGCCCAGGGTTTTCAGATTGGCCTGCATCGCAGGGTTCAGCGGCAGCGTGCTGAAGTCGGTGCTTGCTGCGCCGGAAGTCGAAGGGGAAGAAGTCATCCCCTGATTATCGACGCTGGGGCTTTTCCAGCCCCCTGGCACACCTTGAGAGCCCTTGGCAGGCGCAGGCAGCGCCAACGCCTTAGGGACTCAAAAGATGGATAAAAATGGGCGCCAGCCCATATACAACAAGCGCCGGCA
>JBKJZS010000069.1:0-3940 GCA_046714915.1 Polaromonas sp.
TGACCGTCGAGTTGGATTTCAACCATGGTGAATTGCTTTTATTGGAGGCGCTGACAGGCGCTATTACGCATATACCGGGACCAGACAGGTCTTGTGGGTGATGTGGTGCTCGAACTCCGCACGGAAATGCTTGATCATCGCGCGCACCGGCATCGCAGCGGCATCGCCGAGTGCGCAGATGGTGCGGCCCTGGATGTTGTCTGAAATCGAGTTGAGCATCTCCAGGTCGCTTTCGCGCCCGTGCCCGTTCTCGATTCGGTCCACCATGCGCCAAAGCCAGCCCGTGCCTTCGCGGCAAGGCGTGCACTGGCCGCAGCTTTCGTGCATGTAAAAGTAAGACAGGCGCAGCAGGCTTTTAACCATGCAGCGAGTCTCATCCATCACGATGACGGCGCCCGAGCCCAGCATGGAGCCGGCCTTGGCGATCGAGTCGTAGTCCATGTCGGTCGCCATCATGATGTCGGCCGGCAGTACGGGCATCGACGAGCCACCGGGAATCACCGCCTTGAGCTTTCGCCCGCCACGCATGCCGCCGGCAAGCTCAAGGAGTTTGGCAAAGGGGGTGCCCATGGGGATTTCATAGTTGCCGGGGCGCTCGACGTCACCGCTGATCGTGAAAATCTTGGTGCCGCCATTGTTGAGCTTGCCGCAATCAAGGTAGGCCTGACCGCCATGGCGGATGATCCAGGGCACGGCTGCGAAGGTTTCCGTGTTGTTGATCGTGGTCGGTTTGCCATACAGGCCGAAGCTCGCCGGGAACGGCGGCTTGAAACGCGGCTGACCTTTTTTACCTTCGAGCGATTCGAGCAAGGCGGTTTCTTCGCCGCAGATGTAGGCACCAAATCCGTGGGCGGCATGCAGCTGGAAGCTGTAGTTGCTACCCAGGATGTTGCTGCCCAACAGGCCGGCGGCGCGCGCCTCTTCCAGAGCCTCTTCAAAACGCCGGTAGGTCGTGAAAATCTCACCGTGAATGTAGTTGTAGCCGACGCTGATGCCCATCGCATACGCTGCAATCGCCATGCCTTCGATGACGATGTGCGGGTTGTACTGCATGATGTCGCGGTCTTTGGCGGTGCCCGGTTCGCCCTCGTCTGAATTGCAGACCAGAAACTTCTGCCCGGGGAATTGGCGCGGCATGAAGCTCCACTTCAGGCCGGTCGGAAAACCTGCGCCGCCGCGGCCGCGCAGGCTGCCGGCCTTGACCTCGGCAATCACCTGGTCGGTTGTCCAACCTTCGCCGCCGTCCTTGCCCAGGATTTTGCGCAAGGCCTGGTAGCCACCACGTGCCTCATAGTCCTTCAGGCGCCAGTTGGAACCATCAAGATCCGCCATGATTTGCGGCTTGATATGTCGCCCGTGGAACGAGGTCTGAACGCCGGTGGCCTCAAACTGGGAAAGGATGCTGGAAGCAGACATGGTTACTTTGCCTCGGCAGATTTAAGGCCATCGATCAGCTGGTCGAGCTTGTCGTTGCTCATGAAGCTGCACATATGCAGGTCGTTGACCAGCATCACCGGCGAGTCGGCACAGGCACCCAGACACTCGGACTGCTGCAGGGTGAACATGCCGTCGTCGGTGGTGCCGCCCATGGTGACACCGAGCTTGTGCTCAAGGTAAGCCAGGGCCTGGGCACCCTCACGCAGCTGGCACGGCAGATTGGTACACACATTGATCTTGTACTTGCCCACGGGCTTCTGGTTGTACATGTTGTAGAAAGTCGTGACCTCGTGCACGGCAATCGGCGCCATGCCGAGGTATTCGGCCACGAGCTTCTCGCTCTCGGCGCTGACAAAGCCCTGCTCTTCCTGAACAATGGTCAGGCAAGCCATGACGGCGGACTGCTTCTGGTCGGCCGGGTACTTGGCGACTTCGCGGTCGAAGCGCAATTTGGTTGGTTCAGAGATCATGGGAATTAACGGTCAATTTCACCAAACACGATGTCCATCGTGCCGATGACGGCAACAGCATCGGCAATCATGTGCCCGCGGGACATTTCATCCATGGCAGCGAGGTGTGGAAAGCCCGGAGGACGAATCTTAAGGCGGTAGGGCTTGTTGGCGCCATCACTGACGATGTAAATGCCGATCTCGCCCTTGGGGTGCTACACCGCTGCGTAAGCCTCGCCCTCGGGCACATGAAAACCTTCGGTGAACAGCTTGAAGTGGTGGATCAGCTCTTCCATGTTCGACTTCATGGATTCGCGGTCGGGCGCTGCCACCTTATGGTTGCTGGTGATCACCGGGCCAGGATTGACACGCAGCCAGTGGATGCATTGCTGGATGATGCGGTTTGACTGGCGCATTTCTTCAATGCGAACCAGATAGCGGTCGTAACAGTCGCCGGTTTTTCCGACCGGCACGTCAAAGTCCATCTGGGCGTAGACCTCGTAGGGCTGCTGCTTGCGCAGGTCCCATGCAAAGCCCGAGCCGCGCAGCATCGGGCCCGTGAAGCCGAGATTCAGGGCGCGCTCAGGCGACACCACACCGACACCGACGGTGCGCTGCTTCCAGATGCGGTTGTCGGTCAGCAGCGTTTCGTACTCGTCGACCAGCTTGGGAAACTTGGTGCAGAAGTCGTCAATGAAATCGAGCAGCGAGCCTTGGCGGTTTTCGTTGAGGGCCTCGATCGCCTTGGCATTCTTGACTTTGCTGATCTTGTACTGCGGCATGGTTTCCGGCAGGTCGCGGTAAACACCGCCGGGCCGGAAGTAGGCGGCATGCATGCGCGCGCCAGAGACGGCCTCGTACATGTCGAACAGCGCCTCGCGTTCGCGGAAGCAATAAATCAGGATGTTCATTGCGCCGCAATCGAATCCATGCGCCCCCAGCCACAACAGGTGGTTGAGCAGACGCGTGATCTCCGAAAACATCACCCGGATGTATTGCGCGCGCACCGGCACGTCCACACCAATAAGTTTTTCGATGGCCAGGCAGTAGGCATGCTCGTTGGACATCATCGACACATAGTCGAGCCGGTCCATGTAGGGCAATGACTGGATGTAGGTCTTGCTTTCCGCCAGTTTTTCGGTGGCACGGTGCAACAGGCCGATGTGGGGATCGGCGCGCTGTATCACTTCACCGTCAAGTTCGAGCACGAGGCGCAGGACACCGTGGGCTGCAGGGTGCTGCGGTCCAAAATTGAGCGTGTAGTTTTTGATTTCAGCCATATTCGGTTCTGCCTTTGACCTGTCATGCCGGACTCGAGGAGCCTGCCCCGGACTCCGATCCGGGGGCATCCATGCTGGTGGACACGCCACCGTGGATTGCGGGTCAAGCCCGCAATGACAAGTGACTACTGCGCCCCTCCATAGTTGTCTTCGCGGATCACGCGCGGTGTGATCTCCCGCGGCTCAATGGTCACCGGCTGATAAATCACGCGTTTTTGCTCAGTGTCGTAACGCATCTCGACATAACCGGTCGTCGGAAAATCCTTGCGGAAAGGATGGCCGATAAATCCGTAATCAGTCAGGATACGGCGCAAGTCGTTGTGACCTTCAAAGATGATGCCAAACAGGTCGAAAGCCTCGCGCTCAAACCAGTTGACCGAATTCCAAACTTCGTTGAGCGATGCCACAACCGGCAACTCGTCGTCGTCGCAAAAGACTTTCAAACGGACTCGCTGGTTCAGGCTGATTGACAGCAAATGCGAAGCCACGCAAAAGCGCCGGCCATCGTAACGCCCGTCAGCGTATTCGGAATAGTCGATGCCGCACAGGTCGATCAACTGCTCGAACTGACAACCTCTGCTGTCACGCAAAATCAGCGCTGCGGCCAGGTAGTCGGACGCAGCCACAACGACCGTCACTTCACCAAAGGCAACGGTGACGCGTTTGACTTTTTCACCCAGGGCAGCAGCAACAATGTCTGCGAGCTGTGCAGCAGAAGCAGGATGCAAAGGACCCATCAAGCCCTCGCAATGGTGTTGGTACGGCGGATTTTCT
>JBKJZS010000070.1:0-2853 GCA_046714915.1 Polaromonas sp.
AAAAAAATCCCGATTGGCACACTGGCCAACTATGGGTATGAGAAAACCGTATTGCTGCCGGTACCGCTCACCATAGCGCCCGGTTTTAGCGGCTCGCAACTCGAGGTCAAACTCAAAGCCGCCTGGCTGGTCTGCAAAAAGGAATGCATTCCGCAGGAAGGCGATTTTGTGCTGCAGGTTCCGGTCAAAAGCTCCACCGCGCTGAGCGGCCAGGTATTTGCCGCGGCTTTTGCCGCCAGCCCCCAGCTGCTGGACGCCGGGGCGAGCCAGATCGAGGTGGGCGCCAAAGCCATCAAGGTGGCGTTAAGCGGTTTGCCGGTGGCCCTGCAGGGCAAAACCCTGGACTTTTTCCCCGAAACCGGCAGCGTGATCGAGCCCGCCGCGCCCTGGCAGCAATCCTGGCAAGGCGCGGTCTGGACGGCGCAGGTACCGCTATCTAGCCATCGTACCGAAAGCCCCACCCAAATGCCCCTGGTCGTGGCCTTCAAGGATGCCGCTTACCGCATCGAAGCGCCGGTCAAAGGCGCATGGCCGGCCGTCGCGCCTGCGGCGGTGGTGCCGCTGGCGCTGGCGGCCGCGCTCAAGGCCAACGCCGCGCTGGGCTCGGCACCGACAGGCAGCAACACGCCGCCCTTGGGCCTGCTCGCGGCCCTGCTCGGTGCCTTGCTGGGCGGGCTGATCCTGAACCTGATGCCTTGCGTGTTCCCGGTGATGGCCATCAAGGTGGTGGGCTTTGTGCATGTGAAAGACCGGGCCACCCGCTTGAGCACGGGCCTGGCTTACAGCGCGGGCGTGGTGCTGTCGTTTTTGGCGCTGGGCGCCTTGCTGCTGGGCCTGCGCGCAGCGGGCGAACAACTCGGCTGGGGCTTTCAGCTGCAAAGCCCGGCGGTGGTGGCGGCGCTGGCGGCACTGTTCACGCTGCTGGGCCTGAATCTGGCGGGTTTGTTTGAGTTTGGCAACTTCCTGCCCAACCGTATCGCCAATTTGCAGGCAAAAAACCCCACCATCAATGCTTTTCTGTCGGGCGTGCTGGTCACCGCCATTGCCTCGCCCTGCACCGCGCCTTTCATGGGTGCCGCGCTGGGTTATGCCGCCGTGAGCCTGCCGGCGCCGCAGGCGCTGGCCGTGTTTGCAGCGATCGGCATCGGCATGGCCTTGCCTTATCTGGCCGCCAGCGCCATCCCTGCTGTGGCGCGTGCGCTGCCGCGCCCGGGTCCGTGGATGGTGACCTTCAAGCAGGCGATGGCTTTTCCGATGTTTGCCACTGTCGCCTGGCTGGTCTGGGTGCTGGGCCAGCAAAGCGGCATTGACGGCGCCGGCGCGCTGCTGGGCCTGCTGGTGCTGCTGGCACTGGTGCTCTGGTCGCTGACCCTGACGGGCCGGTCCCGGGTACTGGCTACTACGTTTTCGATAGCTATTGGCGCAATCGGGGTGTGGGCTGTCGGCCAAAACGTCATCAAACCTCTGGAGACATCGGCAGTCGCTGCCACAAACACGTCGGGCCGCTGGCAGGCCTGGGAGCCCGGCCGCGTGGACCAGCTCACGGCGCAGGGCCAGAGTGTGTTGGTCGACTTCACCGCCGCCTGGTGTGTAACCTGCCAGTACAACAAGCAAACGACGCTGTCCAACCCGGCGGTGCTGGCCGATATCGACGCCAAAAACGTCGCCCTGCTGCGCGCCGACTGGACGCGGCGCGATCCGGCCGTGACCGCCGCGCTGGCTAGCCTGGGCCGCAGCAGCGTGCCGGTGTATGTGATTTACAAACCCGGCCGCGCCCCTAGGGTGCTGTCGGAAATCTTGTCAGTCGATGACGTCAGGGCCGAATTGGCCCAGCTGTGATTTCTCAGTCAAGGAGTTCAAGCCATGTTCGATCACACAAGCAGTCACGCGTTGATGAACCGCCGCATTTTTTCCAGCGCGCTGATGCTCGCCCCTTGGGCGGTTTCACTGACACCGCCCGTCCTTGCGGCAACGGCTGCCGTGGGCCAGGGTGCACCGGATTTTTCTGCCACGGACACCGCGGGGAAAACCCACAGCCTCAGCGACTACAAGGGCAAGCTGGTCGTGCTGGAGTGGACCAATCCCGGCTGCCCCTTTGTCCGCAAACACTACAGCGGCAACATGCAAAGCCTGCAGAAAGAATTCACGGCCAAGGGCGTGGTCTGGCTGGCAGTCAACTCCACCGAAACCGAGAGCGTGGACTACCTCGCCCCCGCCAGGCTCGCTGGCTGGATGACTGAAAAGCAGGCGCTGCCTTCGGCCACCCTGATGGACGAATCGGGCAGGATCGGACAGCGCTACGGCGCCAAAACCACGCCGCACATGTACATCATTAGCCCGCAAGGGCAGCTGGTGTATGCCGGCGCCATTGACAGTATTCCGTCAGCCCGGGTGGACGATATCAAGACCGCCACCAACTACGTCAGGCAAGGCCTGAACGAAGCCTTGGGCGGCAAGGCGCTCAGCGTCGCTTCCAGTCGGCCGTATGGCTGTTCGGTGAAATACAGGGCATGAGCGGCAGGATGAGACCCGCCGATCTGAGGCGCCGGTTCTGAGAGGCCGATGCCAATGAATTCCTCGACCCCGCTGGGGCCTGCCGAGTGCATGGCGCACATCCTCAGCCATTGCCGCACCATTGCGGTGGTGGGCCTGTCCCCCAAACCGCACCGCGCCAGTTTTGATGTGGCGCGTTACCTGCAAGCCAGCGGCTACCGCATCATTCCGGTGAACCCGAATGCCGTCGAAGTGCTGGGCGAAAAATCCTATGCCACGCTGCTTGAGGCCGCACAGTACGAAAAAATCGAACTGGTGAACTGCTTTCGCAACCGCGACGACATCCCACCCATCGTGGAC
>JBKJZS010000071.1:0-9354 GCA_046714915.1 Polaromonas sp.
CAGCGACTGCCCGGCCTGCTCGCTGGCATAACGCGACAGCCCGGCAAACAGCTCGCCGGCGTCCTTGGTGTCGGTCCACCGGCCCTGGCGGAATTTGTAGTGAAAACCGCCGGCACGGGCTGCCATCCAAATTTCCTGCAGCGGCTTTTGCAGGTTGATGACGATTTGGCTGTGGTTGGTAAAAGTCAGCGTGATCATGCCGCCCGTCCTCTGGTTGTCGATGTCCGCATCGGTTTCATCGTTGATGCGGTCACACGCCATTTCAATCGCCTTCAGCGCAGCTTCGGCATGGTCCAGATAATCAAGGTCGGTCATTACAATCCCATCATGTTTGCAAGATTTCAAATTCAACTTCAAATTTTAAGCCGCCGCCGCGTTGTCTCCTGGGGTCGTGGCTTTTCCACCTTGGCGCTCGCCGCGGCCGGCGCAGCCTGGCTGACTGCTTGCGGCCAGAAAGGCCCGCTCTTCCTGCCGCCGCCCCCCAAAGTGACAGCGGCAAACATGACGCCCTCTACCCCGGGCAACACCACCACAAGCACGGTGATTACCACGGACCTTCCGCAGCCGCCACCGGCCAGCCCTCCCACTTTTTCACCCCGATGAACCCGACAAGCGCCCCAGCCACCCCATTGACCGATCTTCCTGGCGCGCCGCAGCTTGCCTACCGGCAGGGCCGGTTGCAGCTGGAAGGTGCCAGTCTGGATGCTTTGGCCGTCCAGTACGGCACACCGCTGTTCGTGTATTCCAAGGCAGCCATGCTGGCGGCGCTGGCCGCCTACCAGACCGGCTTTGCCGGGCGCAACGCACAGATTTGCTACGGCATGAAAGCCAACTCCTCGCTCGGGGTGCTGCAGGTGTTTGCTCAGGCCGGCTGCGGCTTTGACATTGTCTCGGGCGGCGAACTCGAGCGCGTGCTGGCAGTCGGCGGCGAAGCGAAGAACATCATTTTTTCTGGCGTCGGCAAGACCCGCGCCGAGATGCGCCGTGCGCTGGCGCTAGGCATCGGCTGCTTCAATGTCGAGAGCGAGGCCGAGCTCGAGGTCTTGAGCGAAGTTGCCTCGGCGGCAGGCAAGACCGCCCCGGTGAGCATTCGCGTCAACCCGAACGTGGATCCCAAGACTCACCCTTACATCTCGACCGGCCTGAAGGGCAACAAGTTTGGTGTCGCGCATGAGCGCACCCTCGAAGCCTATCAGCGCGCCGCTTCCTTGCCAGGCCTGAAGGTCGTGGGCATCGACTGCCATATCGGCTCACAAATCACCGAGGTCGCGCCCTACCTCGACGCCATGGACCGGGTGTTGGACATGGTGGAAGCGGTGGAAGCCGCGGGCATCCCCTTGCACCACATCGACTTCGGCGGTGGCCTGGGAATCAACTACAACGGCGACCAGCCGCCTGCGGCCGACGCGCTGTGGGCGCAGCTGTTCGCCAAGCTTGATGCACGGGGCTTTGGCGACCGGCAGTTCATGATCGAGCCAGGGCGTTCCCTGGTCGGCAATGCTGGCGTCTGTTTGACCGAGGTGATTTACCTCAAGCCCGGAGAACAGAAAAATTTCTGCGTGATCGACGCGGCCATGAACGACTTGCCGCGCCCCGCCATGTACCAGGCTTTTCATGCCATCGTGCCCGTCGTGCCCCGGCCGGAGATGGCAGAAACGAATTACGACGTGGTGGGCCCGGTTTGCGAAAGCGGTGACTGGATCGGCCGTGACCGCGCCCTGGCGGTTCAAAGCGGCGATTGCCTGGCCGTTCTGTCCGCTGGTGCGTACTGCATGAGCATGGCCAGCAACTACAACACCCGTGGTCGAGCGGCCGAGCTTTTGGTTGATGGCAGCCAGATACACCTGATTCGCCGTCGCGAAAGCGCCGCGGACCAAATGCGCAATGAACAGCTGGTGCCGGGCTAAATACCACCGAACCCACCGTGTGGAACGTCTTCCAAAAAAATAGAAGCGCTACTATTTTGATAGCTGACTACGCTCATTAAACAAGGGCTGCATCCTCTTTTTCCTTAAGAATTGCTGCAGCCGCCAGCCCAGCAGCCCGGCGATGATCACGGCATACACAAACACTTCCGCGAAATTGTTTTTGCCCGCGCGCATCCAGAAAAAGTGCAGCAGCCCGAGGCCCGCGATCACGTACACCAGCTTGTGCAGAGCTTGCCAGCGGCTGGCGCCCAGGGCCTTCACAGCGCGGTTGAACGAGGTCGCGGCCAGCGGTGTCAGCAACAGAAATCCGGTAAAGCCCACCAGAATAAACGGCCGCTTGGCGATGTCCTTGGCAATGTCGCCCACGTCAAAGCCCATGTCGAACCAGCTGTAACTCAAAAGGTGCAGCACGACATAAAAATAGACGAACAGCCCCAACATGCGGCGAAAGCGCGCCAGCGTCGGCGTGCCGGTGATCACGCGCAAGGGGGTGATGGCAAGGGTGATGCACAGGAAACGCAGGGTCCAGTCGCCCGCCGCGCGAATCAGGTACTCCGCCGGGTTGGCGCCCAGGTTGTTGGTGAGCGCGCCGTAGAGCAGCCAGGAGAAGGGCAGCAGCGCAGCCACAAACACCAGCGGTTTGGCCGCCGGGTGCAGCAGCACTTTTGACATTGACGCTTTGGCGGGCGCCATCAGTAGTTCTTCTTGAGATCCATACCCGCGTACAACTGCCCCACTTGGCCCTCATAGCCGTTGAACATCAGGGTTTTGCGCTTTTTGGCAAACAGGCCGTCTTCGCCAATGCGGCGCTCGGTCGCCTGGCTCCAGCGCGGATGGTCCACATTCGGATTGACATTGGAATAAAACCCGTATTCGTTGGCGGCCGCCTTGTTCCAGGCGGTACGCGGCTCCTTGTCGGTAAAGCGGATTTTGACAAGGCGCTTGCCGCTTTTGAAACCGTATTTCCAGGGCACCACCAGGCGAACAGGCGCGCCGCTCTGGTTCGGCAGCACTTCGCCGTACATGCCGAAGCTCAGCAAGGTCAGGGGATTCATGGCCTCGTCCATGCGCAGTGCTTCGACATAAGGCCAGTCCAGCACGCGGGAACCTACAAAAGGCATGGTTTTGGGATCGGCCTGCGTAATGAACTCGACATATTTGGCGTTACCCAGCGGCTCCACCTTTTTGATCAGCTCGGCCAGGGAATAACCTACCCATGGAATGACCATCGACCAGCCTTCGACGCAGCGCAGGCGGTAAATCCGCTCTTCCTGCGCGCTGAGCTTGATCAGGTCCTCGATGGCCCAGGTTTTAGGCTGCTTGACCAGGCCTTCGATGGCCACCGTCCACGGCTTGGTGACCAGCGTGTGGGCGTTTTTGGCAGGATCCGATTTGTCGGTGCCAAATTCGTAAAAATTGTTGTAGGTGGTCACGTCTTTGTAATCGGTGACTTTTTCCATGGTCACCGCGCCGGCGACGGCGGACTTGGCGCCGGGCAAGGCGGCCAGTTTTCCGGGCTTGGCCACGGCCTGTGCCAGCGCCTCGCGCCCCGCCCAGCCGGCCATCGCCGCACCCGCTGCGCCGCTGGCCATCAGTTTGATCAGGTCACGCCGATGCTGGTAGACGCCTTGAGACGTGATCTCGCTGGAAACCGGATGAATGAAGCCGCTGCGGTGGGTTTTGATGAGCATGTTTGTGTCCTTGTGGGCTGGGGCGGCAATTGACGGTTAGTCTTGATACGCAGCCCCTTCTTACAAGGATTCAAACGCTGCCTACAAGGTTCCGTAACTGTGCAAGCCCGACAGAAACATGTTCACGCCCAAAAAGGCAAACGTGGTGACGGCCAGCCCCACCAGCGCCCACCAGGCCGCCACGGTACCGCGCAGGCCTTTCATCAGCCGCATGTGCAGCCAGGCGGCGTAATTGAACCAGACGATCAGGGCCCAGGTTTCCTTCGGGTCCCAGCTCCAGTAACCGCCCCAGGCTTCAGCCGCCCAAAGTGCGCCGAGTACCGTCGCAATCGTGAAAAAAGCAAAACCGACGGCAATCGCCTTGTACATGACATCGTCAAGGACTTCAAAACTAGGCAGTCTGGCCGCAATGCGCTTGCGACCCAGCAAAATAACGGCGGCAATCAGCCCCGACACCAGTAAATAGCCCTCCCAGAAATTGCTGCCACCCGCATTGGCGGGCGTTGCGCGGAAAACGATCGGCACCAAACACATCACCACACCGAGCAGCCAAAGTGACGTGAGCCGGTACCAGCGGGTTTCATTCGCCTGCTGCTTGATCAGATAAGCCAGCGACACCATGGCCGCCAGTGAAAACATGCCATAACCCACAAAGTTGGCCGGCACATGCACCTTCATCCACCAGCTTTGCAGCGCGGGAACCAGCGGCTGGATTTCATGCGCCCCGCGAACCACGGGGTACCAGAGCAAGAAACCCACCGCAGCACTGACCACCAGCATCACAAACGCGCCCAGCGACCGAGTTTGGTAATGCGATTCAAAATAAAGGTAAAAAGCCGCGGTCATCCAGCAAAAAAGCACGAACACTTCGTACAGGTTGCTGACTGGAATGTGCCCGACGTCGGCGCCAATGAGGTAACTTTCGTACCAGCGCACCATGCTGCCGATCAGGGCCATGCCGACAGCCACCCAGGCAATTTTCGACCCCAGCGACTCCAGCGTTGCGCTCTGTCCTTTGGCGAACATGCCGAGCCAGTAAAAACTCGTGCTCATAAAAAACAGCACGCTCATCCACAGGATCGCCGACTGGCTGGACAGGAAATACTTGAGCCAGAACACCTGCTCGGCCCGCGCCAGGTCACCCTGGTAAGACACAATGCCGAGCAGGGAAAAACCTGCCACCGCCAGCATCAATGCACGCAACGGCCGCCAGAACCAGCCCATCGCAATGGCAGCGGGAACGACGCCCAGCAAAATGCCTTTTTCGTAAACGTCCATGAAAGCGCTGTAGCGCGCGAAGGCGTACACGCCGCCGACCAGCGTCAGGGCCGCAAAAATCCAGTCCAGCAGATTGCGCTTTGCAAAATAGCCTTCCTGGAGGCTGATGGTCGCTGCATCCGCGGTGCGCGAGCTCAGGGTGGTGGTGTTCATCGTGACCCCTGTAAAAGTTTTGTTTTCAACATCTCGAACTCCTTGTCGCCATCCATGGTTTTTCGGTTGGTCGACATGGCCATGGTGGCGAAGCTACTTGCGCCTGATTCTGGATCTTTTGGAAAGGCGGCGGAATTCGCGGATCCGGCAGCAGGCGCCAACCAGATCCAGAGACGGCGTTCACGCACATACAGCATCGCAAAAATACCCAGAATCAGCAAGGCACAGCCCAGGTAGACAATGTTTTTTCCGGGTGTACGCGCGACCTGAAACACGCTGGCCTGCAATTGCGTGAAGTCTTTCAGCGCAAACGCCATGGGGGCCGGGTAATGGTGGGCATCGCTGAGAGAAAGCACAGCCTGCGCCATGTAGGCCTGCGTTCTCTCATCGCGCGGCATGGGCTCGAGGCCAGCTTGTTCACGCGTGAGTTGGGCCAGCTCAAACAGCACGCCATTGAGAATGCGCACCAACACCTCGCCGGCGCGGTTGCGCTCGTCCTCGGGCACGTTGGCTTCCATGAAGTCGGAGATCGCCTGCAGCCCGGCGAGCGGTTTGTCCCGGCTGTTGCCATCTGCCGCCAGCTCGGAACCGGCAAACAACGCCAAGGCCCGCGACGCGGAAGCCACCAGTTGCTGGGCCAGGTCGGGGCGGTCAACGGCAATCGCCTGGTGCACATAACGCTGAACCGCCCGCTCGCGCTGGGCCGGGTCGGCCAGCGCCCGGCGCAGGCGCAGGAAGCCGTCCATGCTGCCCTGCTCATCGGCAGGGATGCGCAGGTACTGAAACGGCTCGGCCGGGGTTTCCCGCACGCCCAGCAAAAACAGCGCCGGACTGGCCTCTGCGGTATCCATCTTGACCGGCAACATGTAGTTGTGAAACTCGCGTGCCTGGCCAGCGGCGTCACGCAGTTTGTAGCTCACGCTGGGGCCGACGTTGCGCAACTCCTTGTTCTCCCTGGTTTTGTTGGCGGCACCGAGGCGAGAATCAATAGCCTGAATTGTCTGGCGCAAATCGACCTTGCGCACGTCCGCCCCGGAGGTCGCCCCCAGACTGCCCGAGCCGGCAAAATTTTCGACATTGATGACACGCAGCGCGGTGAACTCCAGCGTCATTTTTTCCGCGCCATTGGTCAGGCTGCTGGAGCCGCCAATCGTGCCCTGAATATCAAAAACCTTGCTCGCAGGCGGTCCGCTGGCGGCCATCGGTACCGACTTGAGCGTGACGCTGGAGCCGCCATCGTCAAAGCTGGACTGGTAAATCTCTATGCCCCGGTGCCGGGCCGGGTGGTTGACTTCGACGCGCGCCGGAATTTTCTCGCCGGTTTGCTTGTCGTGAATCACGATCTCGCTGGCAAACAGCCTGGGCATGCCGGTCGAGTAGTACTCGACGATGAATTTCTTCAGTTCAACGGCAAAAGGCAGGTCCTGCAACACCACACCGCCGGGCTGGCTCAGGACGGCTGTGCTGGACCGGGTGCCTTCGGCGACCAGCAGGTTGGCGCGAAAGGTGGGATTGCGTTCGCTAAGGCGGTGCTGTGCCGGCACATCGGCAATCAGCCCGCCGCCAGTGTAGATGGACGTGTTATTCCACCACATTTGCGCCCGCACCATCAGGTCGCCATCGAGCAGGCCGCCGACACACACCAGCACGATGGCGCTGTGCGCCGCAATGTAACCGAGCTTGTTGGCGGCGCCCGCCTTTGCGGCCACCATCCAGCCTTCCCCCAGCGGCGTGTTTCTTTGCTGCAGCTTGACCCTCCAGCCGCCCTGCACCAGCGTTTGCCCGATGCGTCGGGCGGCTGTTTCAGGCAGCTCAGCCAAAGCACCTTCCGCCCGGTGGCCAAAAGCCTTCAGGCTTTGCTCGCGGAGGTTTTCCTTCACCTGGTTCAGGTCGGCCAGAATTTTGGGGGCGTTGCGGCTGATGCACAAGCTGGTGCTGATCACCAGAAAAGCCAGAATCAACAGAAACCACCAGGCGCTGTAGACGGTGTACAGACTCACCGTGCCAAACACCTGGGCCCAAAACGGGCCAAACTGGTTGACGTAATTGCTGCTCGGCTCCTGCTGCTTGAGCACGGTGCCTATGATCGACGCGATGCAGATCACAGTGAGCAGCGAGATGGAAAAACGCATCGACGACAGCAGCTCCACACTGGAACGCAGGGCGTGCGAGCCGGACTTGAGTCTGATGCCGTGGGTTGAAACTGTCATGCGTGCGCTTGAATGGGATGGACGTTGCAATAAAAAAGAAAAAGGCGAGCCTTCATGAAAAAACCGCGGGGAGCCTGTCGGCTCCGGGACGTCGGAGCAAAAATTGGTCTCAGCGAGGACAATTTTTGCGGTATTGCCGACCCAAAGCCCAGCTACGGGACAAAAAGTCGGCAAAATTTAGACCGTTGCGGCCAATGGGTCAGCCATCGCTTCCCGCTCCCGACAGCCTCCCCGAATGGAGTGTTTAATTCGGCCGGGGTTCAATACAAACCGGGACGTCGAGCTCTATTTTCGTCAGTTCGGGCCTCGTTTGATACCCGAGTCCATCCACTCCTGCGCTTTTCATGGGGTTCAGCGCAATCCGGCAATATAGTCGGACACCGCGCGGATTTCCCGGTCATTCAACTTGGCGGCCACCTGGTTCATCGGCAGACTGTTTTGACGCCCACCGTCACGAAAAGCGGTCAGCTGGACAGCGGTGTATTCGGCATGCTGGCCGCCCAGACGCGGGTACTGCGAAGGATTGCCAGCTCCGGTGGGGTTGTGGCAACCCGCGCAGGCAGGCACCTGGCGGTCGGAAATGCCGCCGCGGTAGATTCGTTCACCCAGGGCCACCAGTTCTTTGTCTTTGGCAAAACCGGGTTTGACTTTTTTGGCCGTCACCCAGTAGGCGATGTTTTTCATGTCGTCGTCACTCAGCGCACTGGCGAAGCCTTTCATGACGGCATTGTTGCGTTTCCCCGACTTGAACTCCTGCAGCTGCTTGATCAGGTATTCGGGGTGCTGCTGGGCCAGTTTGGGGTTTACCGGCGTGCCGGAGTTGCCGTCCGCCGCGTGGCAGCTGACGCACATCGCCGTGTAAGACGCCTCCCCCTTGACCAGATCGGGCCTGGCCACCTTGGCAGGCGCGACCTCGCCAGCTGCCCGTGCAACAACAGGCACAGCCAGCAGGGCGGCGAACAAATAAGTAATCAACGAAGTGGAAACAAGCTTCATATCGGGGGTTTAATCGGTTGACTCTAAAGTGGACTTGACAATCGACGCACGCCTTGGGCCAACAAAAGCCCGATGCACGCCAACTTAACGCAAAACTTCCTGATTTTACAATGGCTTCAGGGGACAATCCCAAACATGAGCATATCTCCCCGATCTACGCCCGTCAAAACGCAAAAACCGTCGGCCAAAAGACCTACTCCCCAGGTGGCGGCGGCCAGGATGGCGGCGGCTTTGGCGGCCCAGCCGCCGCAGTCTGCCGAGGCCAAAATCGCCATGGGCTGGCTACACACCGCGAAGTTTCTGACCACTGCGCCCGAACTCAAGCACCTGCCACTGCTGGATCTGCCTGAAATTGCCTTCGTTGGCCGCTCGAATGCAGGCAAGTCCACCTGCATCAACACGCTGACACAGATCAACCGTCTGGCTTTTGCCTCCAAAACCCCGGGCCGCACCCAGAGCATCAACCTGTTCGCACTGGGCAAACAGGGTGTGACCGACGCGGTACTGGCCGATTTGCCGGGCTATGTCTATGCCGCCGTGCCGAAGGAAGCCAAGTACCGCTGGCAACAGGTTATGGGCAACTACCTGCAGACGCGCGACAACTTGAAGGGTGTGGTGCTGCTGTGCGACCCGCGGCTGGGGCTGACCGAACTCGACGAGATTTTGCTGGACGTGATCCGCCCCCGGGTCGAAGAAGGCCTGAAATTCCTGGTGCTGCTGACCAAATCCGACAAGTTGAACAAAACCGAGGCGGCCAAGGCACTATCCATTGTGCGACTGCAGGCCGGCGGCGGCGATGTCAAACTGTTTTCTGCGCTGAAGCGGCAAGGGGTGGAAGAGGTGGCCCAGCACCTGTGGTCATGGGCCCATCCGCCCGTGAAAGCAGAAAAGCCGGGCAAAGCGGCGGCGAACCCGCCGGCTGAAGCAGAGCCTAGCGAACCCTGAGGCAGCAAGGGCTGAAACCGCCGCCCCTCCATTTTCAAGCAAATAATGCCTGCAGCCCATTAACAATGGGCGCAAGTAGCTATTAAATGCATAGCAATATGATTCAAAACCGTCTGCTGACCCTGCCCCACGGCATCACCCTGTCCTGCCGCA
>JBKJZS010000072.1:0-8260 GCA_046714915.1 Polaromonas sp.
GCGGAGCGTGGGGGTTTTTATCACCGCCGCCGGGCCGCCCCAAGGCGGTGACGGCCCCCTCGGGGGGCAGCGACCCGCGCAGCGGCGGAGCGTGGGGGTTTTCGATCGTCAGGCAGACCTGCGAGCCGCGTTGCGCATGCTCGCGCGGTGTGGCAAGACCCAAGCCGTGGCCGGCGCAGCGCTCTTCAACCAGCTGAATGAACAGATCCGTCAACGCCAGCGATTTGGCCCGCAGCGCCTGCATGCCGCCCAGGGCTTCGGCGGCCCCGAAGACGTCCAGCCCGCACTCCAGCGCGGCCAGGCTGAGGATGGGCTGGGTGCCGCACAGGTAGCGCGCAATGCCTGGCGCAGGCCGGTACTCGGGCGTGAACTCGAATGGCGTGGCATGGCCCCACCAGCCGGACAGCGGTTGCCGGAAGCGGTCGGTGTGCTGTGGGTGGACCCAGACGAAGGCCGGCGCACCCGGTCCGCCGTTGAGGTATTTGTAGCCGCAGCCGACGGCAAAGTCGGCGCCTGCAGCATGCAAATCAACCGGCACGGCGCCGGCGCTGTGCGCCAGGTCCCACACCGCCAGGCAGCCCGCCGCATGTGCGGCTGCGGTCAGCGCCACCATGTCGTGCATGGCGCCAGTGCGGTAGTTCACATGGGTCAGCATCAGCACGGCCACGTCGCTCTTCAAGGCCGCGCAGATGTCACCCGGCTCGACCAGCAGCAGGCGGTAGCCGCGCTCCTGGCACAAGGCTTCGGCGATGTAGAGGTCGGTCGGGAAGTTGCTGCGCTCGCTGACGATGACTTGTCTCGCCGGCGCATCTTCCGCCGCGATATGCAGCGCCGCACTGAGCACCTTGTAGAGATTGACCGAGGTGCTGTCGGTAGCCACCACTTCACCCGGATTGGCACCGACCAGCCGGGCAATCTTGTCGCCCAGGCGCTGCGGCAGGCTGAACCAGCCGGCGCTGTTCCAGGAGCGGATCAGGTTCTGGCCCCATTCCTGGGTGAGGACCTCGGCAAGGCGGGCCACGGCGCTTCTCGGCAACACGCCCAGCGAATTGCCATCGAGGTAAATCACCCCCTCAGGCAACACAAATTGCTCGCGCAGCGGACGCAAAACGTCCTGGATGTCCAACTGGCGGCAGTCGTTCAGTGTGGTCATAGTCCCCTCAAAATGGCGCGAACCGGCGAGGCATCGGCCTTGGTTAGTCTCAAAGGCAGCGCGATCAGTTCATAGTCCCCGGCGGGCACCTCGTCGAGCACCAGGTTTTCCAGCACGCGCAGGCCGTGTTGCAGCAGCAGCTGGTGGCTGGGCAGGTCCTGACTGGTGGCGGGGTCCACGCTGGGTGTGTCGATGCCGACAAGCGCTATGTTTTTGCTAGCTAGCAGCGCAATCGTGGCGGGGGCTATGGCCGTAAATGACTCCCATGACTGGCTGGCGGTACGGGCTGTGCGCAGCAGCACCCGTGGCGGCAGATTTTCCAGTGCGTGGGCGATGTGCGCCGGCTCCACCAGCGGCCCGCAGTCCAGGCAATGGATCACGCGGCAGTGCCCGAGGTAGGGCGACAAATCCAGGGCACCAATCGCCGCTGCGCCGTTGGCGTAATGCAGCGGGGCGTCGGCATGGGCGCCGGTGTGCGGCGAGAAGGTGAGGGTGTTCACATTGACCGGGCAACCCGGCGACAGAGCAAAGTGCAGCTGCTGCGAGTACGTTGCGTCACCCGGAAACACCGCCGACTGCTCGTCCACTGCGGGCGAAATGTCCCAGATTTTTCGGGTGGAAGTGGTCATGATGGGGTTAAGTTATCACTATCAAAACCCTGTGGTGTCGGTTATTTCCAACAGGCGCGGAAATAGCGAAAACATCCGGGCTCGTGAGGCTTCCATCGATCATGACAGGCTCAGAGTGAGCGGTGCAGTCTGACGCGCCCAGCATGAACCCCTGGCGGGGTATACAGTCTCAAGCAGGTGCCCGGCGACAGGTGCTTTTTATCATCAACCATTCAGAGGCACAGCATGAATTCCAGCGGCAAGGGCAAAGTGGCATTGGTGACGGGGGCCGGCACCGGCATCGGCAAAGCGGTGGCACTCGCGCTGCTGCGCGAGGGGTACAGCGTGGCGCTGGTAGGCCGGCGCGCCGAGCCCTTGAACGAAGTGGCCAAAGAATCAGGGGCTGGTAGCCGGGCGCTCGCGGTGTCATGCGATGTCAGCCAGCCCGATGCGGTGCGCGCGGCGTTTGACAAGGCCCAGCAGGTGTTTGGGCGGCTGGACCTGCTGTTCAACAACGCCGGCGTCGGCGCGCCGCCGGTGCCGATGGAAGAGCTCACTTTTGAGCAATGGCAGAACGTGGTCAACATCAATTTGACCGGCTCATTTTTGTGCGCACAGCAGGCGATCCGCCTGATGAAGTCCCAGTCGCCCCAGGGTGGACGCATCATCAACAACGGCTCGATTTCGGCCCACGCGCCGCGGCCCAATTCGGCGCCCTACACCGCCACCAAACACGCGATCACCGGCCTCACCAAATCAATTTCGCTCGACTGCCGCCACTTCGACATAGCCTGCGGCCAGATCGACATCGGAAACGCCCAGACCGAACTGGCCGCGCGCATGGCCAAAGGCGTGCCGCAGGCCAACGGCGAGATTGCGATTGAACCGCTGATGGATGTAAACCATGTCGCCGATGCGGTGGTGCACATGGCTTCACTTCCGCTGTCGACGAATGTGCAGTTCATGACCATCATGGCGACGAAGATGCCGTTTGTGGGGCGCGGCTAGAAGCCTGGCTGGGCCATTGCCAGCGGAGTTTTTGGGGTCAGAGCCCAAATTCGCCGAGCCTGTGGCTCGCCCGGAGGGTGCGGTGCGTTGCACCGCCGCGAAATTGGTGTCTGACCCCAATAACTCACCCCAATAACTCATCGCGACAACCGGTAAGGTTCTTCGAATTCGCGGAAATCGTTTTCGGCCCGCGCATCGTCGATCCAGGCCTTGACACCGGGCAAGGCGCTCAAACGCTCGATGTAAGCGCGGATGTCCCCAGGCACTGGCAGCGCGTAGCTTGTCAGGCGCATGGCCACCGGCGCGAAATAAGCGTCTGCAATGCTGAAGCCGCCGAACAGCATGGGTCCGCTGTGCGAGGTCAGCAACTCGCTCCACATGCGGGTGATGCGCTGCACATCGGCACGCACCGCTGGCTGGTCGCGCCAGATCAGTTTGCCGGTCTCCGCCAGGTCGGCTTCGATATTCATCGGGCAGTGGCTGCGCAGGGCGCCAAAGCCACTGTGCATCTCGGCGCAGATGCTGCGCGCCCGGGCGCGGGCCTTGGTAGCGCTGGGCCAGAGTTTTTTGTCAGGAAACTGTTCTGCCAGGTACTCGGCAATGGCCAGCGTGTCCCAGATTGCCAGGTCGCCGTCCAGCAGCACCGGCACCTTGCCAACGGGGGTCACGCTGTGGACGGCCTGCTTGAACGTGGAGGTGGCATCAAACGAGTCAAAACGCAGCTTGACTTCCTCAAAGGGGATGCCCGCCTGTTTGAGCAGCACCCAGGGCCGCATCGACCAGGACGAGTAGTTTTTATTGCCGACGTAGAGTTTGAACATGGTGCTTCCCGTGATTACAGGCTTGGAGGGTCGACCATCCTACTGCGCAGCAGGACATTCATTGATGCAAAAAAGACGCGAAATTGATGCGTCCCGGTCTATCCTCAAAACCGGCCTGCCGTCTTGCGCTTGTGCGTCAGGTTGCTGCGCAGGCCCCAGCCACCGCTGGCCGGTCCGAGGTAAGTGGGCGCTACTGCTTCCAGCGCCGCCGGCACAATCCCCAGCGCCTCCAACCCCGGCAGATTGCCGCTGGCGATATTGGGATGCGTCATTGAGTCCAGGTTGTCGCGGCTCATCAGCGGCTCGCCCGGCGCCAGCTCCATCAACCGTGCCTGCAAACGACCCAGCGCGGCGGGCAGGGCTAGCACCGGCCGTCCCTGTCCCTGATTGATGCCGCTGAACCGCCCCGCCAGCTGGACCAGCTGCTTGAGTGTGAAAATATCCGGGCCACAGGCCTCGAAAGTCTGGCCGGTCGTGGCGCGGGTGTGGGCCTCTTGCAGACAATGCACGATGGCCTGTGCCACGTCTTCCACCCAGACCGGCTGAAACAGCGCATGGCTGCCGGCCAGCGGAATGAGCGGAAAGATTTTTTGCAGCCCCGCAAACATGTTGAGGAATTTGTCTTCGGCGCCAAAGATCACGCTGGGCCGCAGCACGGTCAGGGCCAGGTCGGCTGCGTGCAGGGCCACTTCGCCATGCCCTTTGCTGCGCAGGTACAGAGACGGCGCGCCGTCCGGGTTGCGCGCGTCGGCCCCCAAGGCGCTGATGTGGACCACGCGCTGGACGCCCGTGGTGGCGCAGGCGCGCGCCAGGGTCTGTGGCAACAGCACGTGCGCCTTGTGAAATGCATCCTCTTTGCCGTGCAGGATTGCCACCAGGTTGACCACCGCATCGTGCCCGGCCAGCAGCCGGGTCAGTGCGGCCTCGTCGTGCACGTTCGCTTCATACACGTCCAGCGCGGGCAGCATCTGGATATCTCTGGCGTGGGCTTCATGCCGCGTGGGTACCGTCACTCGCCATTGAAGTTGCGTCAGTTTTTCGCAGACGTGGCGACCCACGAAACCGGTGCCGCCAAGAATCAGTATTTTTTTCATAAATGTCATTAAACTCCTTCAGGCTGACGGATGCAAAATCAGTCGCCATCTCCGGGGTTGTTTTGCGTTTTTATCCAATAAATACGGGATTTGGTAGCTATTAAAAATATAGCAAACAACGCGCTTTTCCAAGCTTGGCGTGCTGACCCCGCTAGCAGGCGTGACACCTCAGCCTCGCAAACTACAGACTTTCGTGTAGGCGTGATCCGCAGCTATAGCGGCATTTCGCCCTACACGATTTTCAAAGGCGGCCGAGATAATCAGTCCATGAATATTTTCGAAGCCTTGCGCACCAGCCACGCCACCCAACGCAGCCTCGCTGACCACCTGATAAAAACCACCGGGGACAGCACCGAACGCGATTTGCTGTTCAAGGAACTGAAAACAGAACTTGCCGCGCACGCTGCCGCCGAAGAACGTTTTTTCTATGTGCCGCTGATCGCGCACGACATGACGCAGGAGCCCTCTCGCCACGGTATTGCCGAGCACCATGAAATGGACGAACTGGTGGAAAAGCTGGAAGGCACTGACTTCAGCTCGCCCAGCTGGATCGCTATTGCCAAAGAGCTTCACCACAAAGTTCACCACCACCTCAATGACGAAGAGCAGGGGATTTTTCAGCTGGCCGGCAAGGTGCTGAGCGAAGCCGAAAAACTCTCCCTGGCGAAAGGCTATGAGGGCGAATTCGTCTCGCAGCGCGTCAAGGACTGACTTGTCATTGCGGGCCCATGAACTTACCGATGCATCACGCTGCGGCCTGGCCGCCCCGTAATCCATCGCGGCACGTCGCGGCTGGGGGTCAATCCGGCATGGATCCCGGATCGAGTCCGGAATGACCTACTCTACTGCCGATCCGGGATGACAAATTGGGGCAAGGTCCTGCGGCTCTGCCCGCCCGCTATTCAGGGCATTTTTTCGTCCGTCGGCGGTGCCGAAGCTTCGCGTGGGCCGACGCTGCCCAATCGCGCTTTGAGCGACTGCGGTTGGCCGGTCAGTAGCGCGGCGTAGTTGGTGGTGTTGGACAGCACTTTTTTCACATAGTCGCGCGTTTCGGAAAAGGGCACGTTTTCTGCCCAGATCGCGGCCTCCAGCACCGGCCCGTTACGCCAGTTGCGTGGCCGGCCGGGGCCGGCGTTATAGGCGGCGGCGGCCAGCGGCATCGAGCCGCCAAAATCGTCCAGAGCCCGCTTGAGGTAAGCGGTGCCTATGATGATGTTGGTGTCGCGGTCGTTGATCTGGTCTGCGGTGAAACCCGTCAAGCCAATGTGGCGGGCCGTTTCACGCGCGGTGGCCGGCATCACCTGCATCAGGCCCGATGCGCCGACGCTGGAGCGGGCGTCCATGATGAAGCGCGACTCCTGGCGGATCAGGCCGTAGACATAAGCCGGGTCCAGGCCGATATCGCGGCTGCGCCGGGTGACGGGCTCGCGAAAAGGGGTCGGAAAACGCTGCTCGAAGTCGATCTCGGTCTTGGTGCGTTCGCTGGTGTTGATACAGCGGTCCCAAATCGCGCGGTCGCAGGCAAACTGGGCGGCGGCCAGCAGTTCGCGGTCGCTCATGCCGCCCCGTTGGTGCAGGTTGGTGCTGTAGTTCCACTCGCGCACACCGTCCGGGCGCAGGCCGATGGCAATTGCATAGGCGGCACGATTCAGGCCGGCATTCAGGCGCGCCATTTCTTTTTCTTCCGGCGCCAGTGCTGCCGGGCGGGCCGGCACGTTGATTTTCTGGCCCAGATCCTCAAGGGCGAGCTGTTCGTAAAAACCGCGCACCGATGCAATCGACTGCAGCAGTGCCAGAGCCTCCGCGCGCTGCGGGGCGATGGGTGCGCTGGCGGCGGCGATGGGCGCGGTGCTGAGCAAGGCGCGTGCCTTCCAGTAGACCCAGGTCGGGTCCCTGCGGGCGTCTTCGCTCATGGCGTTGATGCTGGCGAGAACCAGCGGCCAGCGCGGTTCACGGCTGGCGCGCAGCGCGGCTCGGACTTTCCAGCCCAGCATGTCGTCGTTCAGGTCCGTGTCTCTGCTGACCTTGGCGAAGTAGCCCAGCGCATCGCTGCTCAGTCGTGTCGCAGCCTGCTTGCCGATCTGACCCCAGACCCAGTTGCGTTCTTCGGCGGTCAGCTGCATGCCCCATTTGTCGTCGAGCATGCGCGCCGCGCCGTCGGCGTCGCTGGTCGCCATCTTGATCAGCGCCAGCACGATGATTTCTTTGCGGACCTTGCTGATCGCAATCATCTTGCCAGTCAAGAACTGGGCGGGGTTGTTGTTCAGTTCGGCCACCAAACTCAGCGCTTCAGGGGCGATGATCTGGACCGCCTCACGGGCGGCGCGCGGGCGGTTGGCTTCCATGGCCAGCCTGGCCTTTTGCCACACATCCTGCGCCGTGAGGTTTTTGCTGCCGACCAGCCGCTCGGCAGCGGCCCTGCAGCCGTCGCTTGCCTCGCGCTGTGCGAACCAGTTTTTGCGGACGTCGTCGGCAATGCGCGCCGCCGCGGCGGGGTTTTCCAGGTGTTCGATCAGCAGCGCATAGCAACGCACATCCTTGTCGTCGCCCATGCGGTATTTCGGGTATTGAGCGGCAAAGGCGGCCCAGTCGCGCCGCTGGCCCAGCAGCAGCAGCCAGTCGTTGCGCAGCCGGTCCTCCTGGTAACTGCCGGGGTAGCGCGCCATGAAGGCCTCGACCTCTTGCGCGCTGGCCTCGTCCAGCCGCGCCCTCAGTTCCCAGTAGGCCGCCCAGGGCTCCAGCACATGGCCCCGGGCTTGCGGCAGCAGCTGCGCCAGCTTGCTTTTGTCGCCGCGTTTGAAGGCCTGGTTCATCTCCAGCAGCAGCTCGTCGCCGCGGGGACCGTTGTTTTGAGCCCATGTGGAGGAGATCAACACACAGGTCGACAGGCCCGAAATCAGGGCTGTGAGAACAAATTTGGATAGCATCGGGACATTATGGACAAATTAACCGCGCGAAAAGTGTTGATCGAACAACGCCTGAACCTGCCCGACCGATTACAGCGTGCCGATCTGCTGCAGCGGGTCATGCGGATCTGGCTGTTCGGCCGGGGCGATGCGGTGATCGGGGCCTACTGGCCGATCAAGGGCGAGTTTGATCCGCTGCCTGCGCTGTACCGCTGGCAGGAAGATGCCACTTTAGGTGAATCTTTTACCCCTGAAACACCGCTGGTGCCCGATGCTGCGGTGCAGATAGCGACTGAAAGCATGGCCAACCGCTCCCCCCGCAAGATTGGTTTGCCGGTGGTGGACAAGCTGCATAAAACGCTCACCTTTCACGCCTGGTACCCCGGCTGTCCGATGGAAGAGGACGCCTACGGCATTCCCAAACCCAAAGACACCGAAATGATTGTGCCGACGCTGCTGTTTGTGCCCTGTGTCGGTTACGGGCCCGGTGGTTTCCGGCTCGGTTACGGCGTCTGGTTTTACGACCGCACCCTGGCAAGCCTCGAGCCCCGGCCCTATAGGGTAGGCCTGGGATTCACGAACGGGTTCCTGGACGACCTGGAACCAGAGCCCCACGACATGGCCCTGGACGCCATCCTGAAGGACAACGGCGTCGTCTGGCCATTTAGAT
>JBKJZS010000073.1:0-1329 GCA_046714915.1 Polaromonas sp.
CCACTTTTCGTCCGGCCCGTGGAGCCGACGAGTCTGTCGTGGCCCAGGCGCAGGCTGACCTGCGTCGACGCATCTTGCGCGCCTTTTTCGGGCAAGGTCTGATCGAGCGTTGTGATTCCAAAAGAGATGCTGGCCTACCAGCACAGTGGCTTCTCGGTCGATGCGGGTGTCTGCATTGAGGCACACGACCGCGCGGCGCTGGAGCGGCTGTTGCGCTACTGTGCGCGTGTCCACCCTTTGCCATGGACCGTCTGCGCAAAGAGGGCGCCGCCCTGGTCTACCGCTGCGCCAAACAGCACAGCGAGGCTACGGGTGACAAGCCAGGCGCCAAGTTGGACGAGCTGACTCTTACGCCACTGGAGCTGATCGATCGCATTGCCGCCCTGGCGCCACCACCACGCACGCACCGGCATCGCTACTTTGGCGTGCTGGCACCAAACTCGCCACTGCGGGCAAGCGTGACGGCCATGGCGCAGGCCGTACCTGCGCAGATTGAGTCAGTGCAGGTCGAGTCAGCCACCACGAGTGCGGGCGCGCCTGGGGTTGCACCGCTGTGGGATGAGTGTGATGCACAGGTGGGTGATGGTGTGCAATTCGAGCCGGACTGGGATCTGGCGGCGCAACCCGCACCCGACTACGTTATCGATCAGCGCGTCAACTGGTGACTAAGCGGGTGACTGAGCGAAACGGCGGTTCGGATTCGCTGCGGGCTCGCCGTGCATCCGGCATGCCCCGCGCGCCGCAAATCACGATCCTGGACAGCGCATTCTGGTGGGAGATCGACCAGGCCGCGCATTGCTGCGGGAGATGCGAGGGGCTTTGCGCCGGTTGATGGCTGTTTCAAGGGGCATACCTGGGGTCGTACGGTTGAAATGCCTATCCGTCTCAATCACCGCGATGGCGGGAGCAAAGCGGAGTCACTGCCGTGCTAGCATAAAACTTGTACTTTTCTTAACTCCGGCTTTTGCAGAGGATCCCGTTCATGCAACCTTCAAATAGCGTGTTTGACCTGCCCCGACGGGGTTGTATGAGGGCCATTGCCGGGGCGGTCTTTGCTGCCGCCTGGTTTTGTATTTCCGCCGCGCAGGCACGCATCACGGAAATCAATGTGCAACAGGTCGAGCCCTTCGCCGGGAATGCAGCTTTCGGCAAGACGGGCGCGTACGAACGCGTCTGGGGCATCGCGAAAGGCGAACTTGACCCGGCCGACCCGCGCAACAAGAACATCGTCAACCTCGACAAAGCCCCCCGCAACAGCAATGGCAAGGTGCCCTATGAAGTCGAGTGGTTCATGCTGAGGCCCGCAGACGCATCCAAAGGCAACCACAA
>JBKJZS010000074.1:0-1528 GCA_046714915.1 Polaromonas sp.
CCGACACCGGCGGCTCGATCCGCCAGCCGGCCGCGCTGACCGGCATCACCGGCATCAAGCCAACCTATGGCCGCTGCTCGCGTTACGGCATGGTGGCTTTCGCCTCCAGCCTGGACCAGGCCGGTCCGATGGCGCGCAGCGCAGAAGACTGCGCACTGCTGCTGTCCGCCATGGCCGGCCCGGACCTGGACCGCGACTCGACCTCACTGGACCTTCCTGCGACTGATTACGCTACTGATTTAATAGCTGCCTACGCACAGGGGACGGAGGATAAACCGCTAAAAGGCTTAAGGATTGGGCTGCCGGCGCAGTTTTTCGGCACCGGCTGCTCTGCCGATGTGCTGAAAGCGGTGCGCAGTTCGCTGGCCGAGCTTGAAAAGATGGGCGCAACGCTGGTGGACGTGAGTCTGCCGCTGACCGAGCTGTCGATTCCGGTCTACTACGTGATTGCGCCAGCCGAGGCCAGCAGCAACCTGAGCCGTTTTGACGGTGTGCGCTATGGCCACCGCGCCGCGCACTACAGCGACCTGACCGACATGTATAAAAAATCGCGCTCCGAGGCTTTTGGCGACGAGGTGACACGCCGGATCATGATTGGCACCTACGTGCTGTCGCACGGTTATTACGACGCCTACTACCTGAAGGCGCAAAAAATCCGCCGGCTGATTGCCGAGGATTTCCAGAAGGCCTTTACCCAGTGCGACATCATTGCCGGCCCGGTGTCACCGACTGTGGCGTGGAAAATCGGCGAGAAATCGGACGACCCGGTCGCCAACTACCTGGCGGATATCTACACCCTGTCGAGCAGCCTGGCAGGCCTGCCCGGCATGAGTGTTCCGGCGGGTTTTGGCGCGCATGGCATGCCGGTCGGCCTGCAGCTGATCGGCAACTATTTCAAGGAAGCGCAGCTGCTGGGTACCGCGCACCAGTTTCAGCTGGCGACCGACTGGCACCTGCGCACGCCGGGAGAAATATTGTGAACCGCCACGCTGCTCAGTTCGTGTCTGCGCGAGGCCTTGCAGGCCGCGGCTCGCGAGACGCTTCACCTCCGTCGCCTGTCCCAAGCTGCACCAGCAGGTTGGGAGCGGCAGGCTCCAGCCCCTCGGGGGCTGGCCTTGCTACCGGCGGCCTGTCGGAAGGCCTGGCATGAGTGAAAAACTGATCCAGGGTTACGAAGTCGTCATTGGTTTTGAAACCCACACCCAGCTGACCACGCAATCGAAAATTTTTAGCCGCGCGCCGACGAGTTTTGGCGCCGAGCCGAACACGACAGCGTCTGCGGTGGACTTTGCGCTGCCGGGTGCGCTGCCCGTGATGAACAAGGGCGCGGTGCAACGCGCGATCGAGTTCGGACTGGCGGTGGGCGCGCACATTGCCGAGAGCAGCGTGTTTGCGCGCAAAAACTATTTCTACCCAGACCTGCGCAAGGGCTACCAGATCTGCCAGTTCGAGATTCCGGTGGTGCATGGCGGTAACGTGGAATTCTTTCTCGAAGGCGAGATGAAATCGGTGAGTCTCGTCCGCGCCC
>JBKJZS010000075.1:0-7709 GCA_046714915.1 Polaromonas sp.
GAAGCGCAACCCGGCTTTGCCGAAGCGGCCAAAGCCATCCAGAACGTGCAGTCGCAGCTGGGCAGGCAAGTCGAGCAACTGGTGGCCCGGCGCACGGCGTTTGGCGGTGTGGCGTTGACCAACAAGCCTACCGACCAACAACCCCTGACGTACGACTTGGGTTTGTTGCCCACGCTTGATCTGGATGGCACAGTACGGCCACCCGCTACCGGGTTTTTTTCCGCCGCTGCTGAAGTTGCCAATTTACAAGTGCCTGTGGGCACCACACAGGGCCTGTTTGATGGCGCAGACAACGAGGCCGCAGACGGTCTGGATGCCTTGCTGACGGACGACATGGCAACCCCGGGCACCCAAAATCCAGCGCGCACCCGTCTGTCCAAACGCGCACCCGCCAATCGCGAAGAGTTGTTTGCTGCGCTGGAAGAAGCCCAGTTACGCGCCTTGCCCCGCAAAGCCATGTTGGCTGCAAACACCATACCGAATCGCTTTGTTACCGAGATGCAGCCTGTGTTTGACGTGCTGGCGCTTGACGTGTGCGAGGCGGCGCGGCAACTTGTCATTGACGCCACCACGCAGGCCAATGCCGTCAAAGCGGCCCTCAATCGGATGACGGAAAAGGAAATTCGCACCGAGCTGTTCACCGGTGAAGTAACCGAAGAAGACGTGCAGGTGATGACAGACCACGATGCTTTGATGGACTACACCTGCGAGGCGCTGGCCACGCTGGGCCTGGAAGACCAGGACTGCACGGATGTGATTCACACCCTGTCCCAGCGACTGATGGAGGCGGTGGAGCAGGTTTGGGCCATGCAGGACGAGGACACGCGCCCCAGCGCTAGCGCCATGCGCAGCCAGGCGCGCCAGGCGGCGTGCTGGGTGATTCACAAGCAGTTTTCTGAGCTGCAGGAAGCCTTGCACAAGCAATGGGCTACCCGCGCCAAGGAAGTGCCCGCCCATCCGCTGCCCGATGCGCTGCTGCTGCCAGCCGGCATCTCTTTGCTGCCATCGCGTAAAAACATTTATGGCGTGCTGTACCCCAGCCAGGGCGAGGCGACTGTTGCACGCGACGCCTTGCCACCCTCGTCACGCACGCTATTCAAGAACGAGACTTACCTTTTTGGTCAAAGCGCCGAGGTGGTCACAGTCGCGTGTGTAGATGCTACTTACGAGTTCAACGCCTCAGAGCTGAACTTTGCCAGGGCGCTGGATCGGACCGACTTTGTGCAATGGTGGCACCGCAACCCACAGGGCAAGCCCTTTAGTGTGGCGCTGCTGCGTGGCGACAGCAAAAACCTGTTTTACCCCGACTTTGTGGTGTGCATGGCGCACATGCCGGATGAGCCGCCGCTGATGCGCTTGATTGACCCCAAGCACGATACCAAAGACGCAGCGCGCAAGTCCATTCACCAGTCCGTTTACTACGGCAAGGTGCTTTTTTTAACCAAAGACGCCAATCGCTTCCGTATCGTCAATGACGACGGCAGCATTGCCGACGTGGTCGATTTTGACAACCTGAGCCGCGTGAAATCGTGGATGCGCAACACGCAGCCTGCCACACAGCGCGATGTATCCCTTTAACCGTATTTGTCCTTTAAGCCATGCAAACCATTGAAACCTCCCCCGGCCTCGTCATTCAAGGTTTCACCCCACCGCTCTCGCTGAGTGCTTTCAAGCTGATCGCCTTCGACATGGATTCCACCCTGATCAACATCGAGTGTGTCGACGAAATTGCCGATGCAGCCGGCCGCAAGGCCGAAGTGGCAGCGATTACTGAAGCGGCGATGCGCGGTGAAATCAGCGACTACAAGGACAGCCTGCGCCAGCGAGTGGCCCTGCTCAAAGGCGTCAGTGTGAACAGCATGAACCAGGTCTACCACGAGCGCCTTCAACTCAACCCCGGTGCCACCGAGCTGGTGCATGCCTGCAAGGCTGCCGGGATGAAAGTGCTGCTGGTCAGCGGCGGCTTCACCTTCTTTACTGACCGCGTTCGCGACGAACTCGGCATTGACTACACCCGATCCAACGTATTGGAGATCCGGGACGGCCTGCTGACTGGAAAAATGCTGGACCAACCCTGGGGCGATATTTGTGACGGGGCGGAAAAACGCAAAATGTTGCTGCAAACCTGCGAGATGCTGGGCATTAAACCCGGCCAGACCATTGCGATGGGCGACGGCGCCAACGATCTGCCCATGATGGGTGTCGCTGGCCTGTCCGTGGCTTACCACGCCAAACCCAAAGTGCGCGAGCAGGCCATGGTCGCGATCAATGAAGGCGGGCTGGACCGTCTGCTGGAAGTGCTGAACTAGCCGATGCTTCTGCTTGGACGGTGGAAAAAGTCTGCTGTTCACCGACCCCGACCCTGCGCCGTCAATACCGCTTCAAAGGAAACTGGGTGCGTGCATTCCCTTGACGCGAACACTCCTTCCGGCCAAAGGTAGCGCTGGACAACACAGGGAAGGCTGGGTAATGTAGGAAAAAATACCCACCGGAGAAGCACAATGGCCCTCGCCCACGCCCAGCCCCTCGATGTCATCAGCGTGCAGCCTCTGGCAGCGCAGTTGCACGAGGTTAAAACCCACAGCCTGCTCAAGACCCATAAACTGCAACTGATGCGGGTGGTGCTGGCAGCCGGTCAGACTATGCCGGAGCATCACGTTGCGGGCGAGATCACGATCCAGTGTCTGGAAGGCGAGGTACTGGTCACCACACCCCAGCGAGCCTGCCCGCTGTCAGCCGGTGAGCTGATGGCCTTGCCAGCGCACGCGCCGCATGCGCTGCGGGCTAAAACCGGCGCCTCGCTGCTGGTGACCATCTTGCTGCATCAGTAAGCAGGCCCAGCAGGCTGGCCGTAGCTGATTGCTTTCATTTCGGTAGCCAAACACCTACCTGTGCCGCATGGCTAGAGCTGGTTTTTCTCTGAACCGAAAAGATATTCAGAACGATGCGGCATACGAAAGCCCCGCATTTCCAGCCATCGAGTTCCTGCCCGCCTGGCCGGGCATTGGTGCGTCAATTCCTGCTCAGCAAGCGCCGGAAACGTGGTCGTGGAAGGTGTTCAAGTTTCACGCACTCACTCTCCCCTGGCTGTTTCTGCAATGCAGTAGGCGAAGAACTCATCGAGCTCATTGGATTTGTCAAATACTGCGTCGGCGCCCAGCGCGACGCTGCGCTGACGCATAGCGGGCGTTGCGTAATTGGTCAGCACCACCACCTTCTGGTACGGCTCGCGTTGCAGACAGCCAGCCAGTACACCCAAGCCGCTACCCTCCTTGAGGAACAGATCGACGACAGCCAGCTGCCATTCCCTGTCGTGGAGCGACAGCCAGCACGTCGCTTCTGCCTCGGTGGCGGCGTGCCCCACCACCTTCACCGAGGCGATTTCTTCCAGCGTTTCTATCATGTTGTCGAGGATGGTCTGGTTGTCCTCCACTAAGTAGGTAATGAGTGCCACAAGCTCTCCAATCTTTATGAGGGTCCGATCTACCCCGCACAAGCAACAAACATCCATCGGTGTCGTCGGCCCCTCCCGACAGAAAGGCAGCGACGATACGGGCCGGCCAACGCCGCGGGCCCGCGTATTTGCTTAATTCAGCATGCCAAATCTCTGTTGTAGGTGCGCGGCCTTCAGGCGCGCATGGGCCGCATCCAGCGCATCGAACGCCGCATTGATCGCGGCTGGGTTAGGTACCGGCGCGCGCAGCAACATGTCGTAAGTGGCCCGCAAAAAGTCATAGTCGGCCAAGGCAATAGTCGGCCGAATGTAAGACGTGATGACTTGTGCTTGCATATGCATCTCCCGGTGGGCAGACTAGCTATTGGGCTCAAAACTTGCCAGATGTCACGATTGTCAGACGCGCCGACAGCGGACCACATAGGCCAACTCAACAACCCTGTGTGGGAGACCACCTACCGTCGCTCGCTACCGCCTGCGCCGGGCCCGCGGGCCTGATCCAGCAACAGCGGAGCCAGGCTCTGAAGAAAATAGAATTCGACAAGGGAGGACGGCATGGAGCGATACCGCGTTGCGGCACGCGCTGCCTTAAAAATTCAATGAACTGGACGCGCCATGATGGACAGACCATCCCGAGTTTGACCCCATCGTCACCGTCATGAGCAACGTTCTTTCAGTGCTGACACCGCCGCCAGGATTGGCGGCTCGTCACACAGGCCGCAGCTTGGTCGGTGCGTCGTGGTCGCCCATCGCCTGCTTGAAGCGGATATGAGCTTCATCCATCGCCACCATGGCGGCATTCACGGCCTTATAGTCCGGCGGATCCATGCTCAGAAATTTCATGTAATCGGCCCGTGCTTCGTCATAGTCCGCCAGCGCTTTTTGGGCATGGGATTGATGGAGTGGCACGGCGGTAGCTTTCAAAGCGCGGGCTGCGCCGGGCCGGGGTCTTCCGGGTGCGCCAGTGGCGGAATCGGTCCGAGATCGGGTTCGACGGGCAACGCACTGGGGTTGGGCAAAGGTCTGCCGCCAGGTGACAGCGGAGGCAAATCCTCAGAATCGGTTGAACGCGGGATTGTGGTCATTGACTCAAAACACGGTGATCAGCGCCTCGACCGGCACACCCGCGTTGACAAGTGCAGCCGCGGCTGCGACGCTGCCAAACACGACCGAGCAGTAGGCAATCACCGCCACCCCCCAGCGGCGAACGCCCCAGAAACGCGAGGGCACAGGGGTGGGATGCGGTGTGAGGAAGGTGTTCATTGAATATGCCGGAGGCTATACACCATGTTCGGCTTGGCGACTGCTCCACACCATAGGCAGAATGATAGTTCTGGTGTCAGTGCCGGCTGACACAGACTTCCTTCGACGGTGCTCAGGACAGGCGGATCAGGACAAACGGTTCATACTTCACAAGGCCGGATCAATAAAGGCAGTGCTCTCAAGGGGCGATCCAGCGTCTGTCAACCGTCAGGCAGGCACCCAGTTGCACCGCTGATGCAGCCGTCAGAGTGGACGGGCCCTACAGCTTGGGAATGCGCAAAGTCTTGCTCAACATCAAGGTGCCGGACACCACAAAAAGCAGGGCCAATGGGTGAAACACCCAGGGGCCGAGCAGCCAAACGCCGCCATAGATCTGCTCGTGCAGGCGTTCTTGCCAAGCCGCAAACGCGAGCACAGCGGTTAACAGAACGCTGGTCGGGATCGGTGTGCCTTCGAAATACGCCACCTTGTCCGCACCTTCCGACAGGGTCTCGGCGGTCACGTTATAGCGCGCCAGCCGGCTGACGCCACAACAGACAAAATAAATGAGCGCGACCCAGTCCCAGCCACCACGCAGGCCCGCCGCAAACGCCAAGGCCGCGGGTGCCATGCCGAAGGAAATAATGTCGGCCAGCGAATCAAGCTCGCGACCCATCGCGGAATGCTGGCGACGCCAGCGTGCAACACGGCCATCCAGGACATCGAATACGAAAGCTGCCGGGGCCATGGCCGCAGCCGCGTAAAAATAGGCTCTGGACATCTCTACTGCATAAAGCATCGCCAGAAAAACCCCGGCGACCCCGCAGGCGGCATTACAAAGCGTGAAAAAGTCGGCAAGGTGAAAACCCCGCACCATGGAAAAATGCTTGGGGTTTTCAGCCACTGACGGTCCTTTCAGGGGTGGAGGCCAACATAGAAATGCTGGCCACTGGAAATCGGCTTATTGCTGCGGCACCGGTACCAACAGAACCGGGGCATCGGACTTCGGTTCTATGCGGATGGACGAGCTGCCCGGTGGCACAACCACAGTCTCGACCTCACGCACTATCCCACCACCGGCCACACTGCCACTGGTGTTGCCGTAGCCCATGACACGCGCCATGCAGGCAGAACGATCTTCGCCGGTCAGGACTTCGCAGCGCTGGCTCGCATTGGCTTCGAACTGCGTGCCCTGGTTATCCAGTTTTCCTTTGCGTTTTTCTGCTGCCGCATTATTGGCCTCCCTCAAGCAGGTGGCCTGGTCTTGTTGGGTCCGGCCGTCCATACAGGCAGCGCGCTCTTTCTGGAAATCACCCGAGGCATCAATCCCGGTGGTGCCGCTGGCTGTGACCGGCACTTGCGCCATCGCCGCAGTAGCGGCCAAAAACACAGACAGCCCCATACCGGCGAGTGTATGACGAACTTGGAAAATCTTTGATGTATTCATGCTCTAGCTCCTAGACTTTTAAAGAAATTCCAGTCTAGAAAGCCACGCCCGGCAAGCCTGAGGGACTGCACGCCCACGGCGCGAGGGCCATCGCCCGAACGGATGTAGGACAGGTCTTTCAGTCGCGGCGCGCTGATAGGCAGGGTCTGCAAAAATCGGAAAGCGGCTAAGACGGCGGGCACAAGAAGCGGCACCCATATTTCAGGCCTGAGCGGGCACGGTTGTCTCAGGCGTCGAAATCGCTCCAGTAATTCAGCCGGGCCGGTGCTTCGGCGGAGTTGGCGCGGAACACGATCTCACCACTGGGCACATGAACCACCCGAACTTCCTGGCCGGCCACTCTTGCAACACTCTTGGCCGCGATCGCCACCGCAAGCGCCCTGTCCTCGTAAGCATCGGGAAATTTGGACAGCGGCAACAGCCGACTGAGAAGTGGCTGATTGCTCTCAATTCGATATTCAGCGGATGCCATGGCAGACCCTTTTGAAGCGAATTCTCAATATAGGCCGCAAACAAGACAAAGCCGTGACAATTCGCAAAGACTGTCAGCTCGGTACTATCTGCACGCTGTTGCTTCACGACAGTTTGGCAGGCCGGCTGTCTGCCGGCATGGAGAACGAGTCTTCCCACTGAACGACAAAACGGTCTGGTTTTTCCTGGGTCGTCAAGGAACCCGTGCCCTCCGGGTTAAAGCCGACGTTGTGGCTTTTCTCCCGGGAATCGGAACCGGCGGTCTGTCTGTCATTGAGTTCCTTCATCGCAGCCGCCTTAAGCGCGCGCACTTTTTCGCTGGTGAACTCATCGAGCGCCGCATGAAAGCTGCTGTCGCCGCCACGGGTCTCCTCGGCCTCGGCCTCGGCCATCGGGACCTCGCCCAGAAACGCCGCCCGCATGGCGCCGCCCGAGGGCAGGCTGCCACTGCGCACCGTGGTGTAGCCAATACCGCATTCCAGCAACAGGCTCTCCTTCATGTCCTTTTGCGCCCGGGGAAGGCCCCGTTTTCCCGGCACATCGACACAGCCGACCACCTTGCCCTCCAGGGTGCAGACGCTGAAGCTGCAGTAAACCCCCTCCAGCAGTTCGTGCCAATGCTGGTCCTTGTTTTCGGGCCGGTTTTTCGTGCTCGGAATCGTGAAACGCATGACAGGCACCTTGATCATCACGGCATGATCCGCAAAAGCCGTGCGCAGCCACTTCCACACCTCCTGCTCCTCGCTGGTCATCAGGCCCCGGGCGTTGAGCAGCCAGCGCGCAGGTAAACGCAGCTTCTGCTCGACGCCGCGGCGTGACCAGCCCCAATGCGCCAGAACCCCCAGTCCGACGCCCAGCAAAAGGCCCAGCGCAGTCATCAGCCATGTGGATAGGTTCACGGTATCTCCTTCTTGTGTGGGCACGCTGCCCAATGCAACCGCGCGTCTGGCCGCCAGCATAAATCACAAACACCCCGCCGGTCAAAACATGGCGTCCGGAACGGTTACCAAATGAAGCACCGCGGGCGGCGCTTTCGCAACTGCTGCCGGACGGCGCTCAGGAATTGATCGCTCCTCCCAGGGGAAAAGCACGCGT
>JBKJZS010000076.1:0-7281 GCA_046714915.1 Polaromonas sp.
GCCCCAAGCAAGTTCAGCCCCCTCGGGGGGCAGCGCAGCACACGCAGTGGCCAGCGTGGGGGACATCGAACGCAGCGCTGGGCCGCCCCAAGCAAGTTCAGCCCCCTCGGGGGGCAGCGCAGCACACGCAGTGGCCAGCGTGGGGGCCATGTTTCGCGAGCAGTGGGCGTTGACACTGGCGCTCACGCCTTTGACGCTGCTGCTTTTCAACCAGGCTTCGCTGGTCGGCTTGTTGGCCAACGCGCTTGCCATTCCCTGGGTTACCTTGCTGGTGACGCCGCTGACCATGGTGGGGGTGCTGTGGGCGCCAGCCTGGGACCTGGCGGCGGGAGCGGTGGCTGGGCTGATGGTGTTTTTGCAGTGGCTGGGACGGTGGCCGCTGGCCAGCATCAGCGTGGCAGCGGCGCCGCTGTGGTGCGCGCTGGCCGGTATCGCCGGCGGTTTGCTGCTGGCAATGCGTTTGCCTTGGCATTGGCGCGTGCTGGGTGTGCCGCTGCTGCTGCCGGTGTTGCTGTGGCAGCCGCTGCGTCCTGTCGTTGGCGAGTTTGAACTGCTTGCCGCCGATGTGGGCCAGGGCAATGCACTGATAGTGCGCACCGCCAGTCATACCCTGGTGTATGACACCGGCCCGCGATTTTCGCGCGAAAGCGATGCCGGTCACCGGGTGCTGGTGCCCTTGCTGCGCGCTTTGGGCGAACGCGTTGATACGCTGATGCTTAGCCACCGGGACAGCGACCATGTGGGCGGCGCGCCTGCGGTGCTGGCGATGCAGCCGCAGGCGGTCCTGCTCAGCTCCATCGAAGCGGGTCATGCTCTGCAGGCCTTGCGACCCTCGACCCCGTGTGTGGCGGGTCAGCACTGGCTGTGGGACGGCGTCAGTTTTGACGTTTTGCATCCGGCGCCGACCGACTACGACCTGCCGCAGAAGTCCAATGCGATGAGCTGCGTGTTGCGCATCTCCAATGGCCGGTACAGCGCCTTGCTCGCCGGCGATATTGAGCTGGCGCAGGAGCAGCGCTTGGTGGCGGCGGGAGCGAACCTGAAGGCAGATGTTCTGCTCGTACCCCACCACGGCAGCAAAACCTCGTCCAGCGCGGTTTTTCTCGATGCGGTGCGGCCCACTTTCGGACTGGTGCAGGCCGGCTACCGCAATCGCTACGGCCACCCCGCGCCGCCGGTTCTCGAACGTTACCGTGAGCGCGGCATCGCGATCGTCACGTCGCCTCTCTGCGGTGCCGCCACCTGGTCCAGCCAGCGACCGGCCGAGATCGCCTGCCAGCGACAGGCGGGCCTGCGGTATTGGCACCACCGGCCTGCGGCCGCGCCCTGACGGTTGTCTCGCGGCTCAAAAGATTGATCGCCTACAAACGGCTGGCGCATTACTTGCTAAGCTACAGGCACGCAATGCGCCAGAAAAGCTGCCGGAGACAAGCTGATGAACCCACCGATGTTTGACGAGATGAACGCCGCCGACCGCAGTGTGCGGGCGCATTATCAGTCCTACCAGCGCTGGCTGGACCGGCAACCGGACCCCGTCATGCAGGCCAGGCGGGCAGAAGCTGAAATGATTTTTCGGCGGGTCGGCATCACTTTTGCTGTTTATGGCGACAAGGACGATGGCAATTCGGAAACTGGCGGCACCGAACGGCTGATTCCTTTCGATTTGATCCCCCGCATCATTCCGGTGCATGAGTGGGCGACCATGGAGCGCGGACTGGTACAACGCGTTACGGCTTTAAATCACTTCATCCACGATGTCTACCATGAGCAGAAAATTGTGAAGGCCGGCGTGGTTCCGTCCGAGCAGATTTTCCAGAACTCGCAGTTCCGCCCTGAAATGATGGGCGTTGATGTACCCGGCAATATTTACTCGCATATCAGCGGCATTGATATCGTGCGTGCCTCGAACGCACAAGGTGAGGGCGAGTATTACGTGCTGGAAGACAACCTGCGTGTGCCCAGCGGCGTCAGCTACATGCTGGAAGACCGCAAGATGATGATGCGGCTTTTCCCTGACCTGTTCAGTGAGAACCGCGTCGCGCCCGTGGCTCACTATCCGGACTTGTTGCTAGAGACGCTGCGCGACAACTCGCCGGCGCATCGGGCTGAACCGACCGTGGTGGTGCTGACGCCGGGCATGTACAACTCGGCCTATTTTGAACACGCGTTCCTGGCGCAACAGATGGGGGTTGAACTGGTCGAGGGGCAGGATCTGTTTGTCAAGGACAATTTTGTGTACATGCGCACCACGCGTGGCCCGAAGCGTGTCGATGTGATTTACCGCCGCGTCGATGATGATTTTCTTGACCCGCTGGCCTTCCGGCCCACTTCCACGCTCGGCTGTGCCGGCTTGCTCAATGTCTATCGCAGCGGCAACGTGGCCTTGTGCAATGCGATAGGCACCGGTGTGGCAGACGACAAGTCCATCTACCCCTATGTGCCAAAAATGATCGAATTTTACCTCGGTGAAAAACCGATCCTGAAAAACGTTCCGACCTATATGTGCCGCAACGCCGATGACCTGAAGTACACGCTGGCGAACCTGAAAGACCTGGTCGTCAAGGAAGTGCACGGCGCTGGTGGTTACGGCATGCTGGTGGGACCAGCGGCCACCCGGGCCGAAATCGAGAATTTTCGCCTGGCCATTCTGGCCAACCCGACCGGCTACATTGCGCAGCCGACGCTGAGCCTGTCGACCTGTCCGACCTATGTCGACAGCGGCATAGCGCCGCGCCACATTGATTTGCGGCCTTTTGTGCTGAGTGGAAAAACCGTGCAAATGGTACCGGGAGGCCTGACGCGCGTCGCGCTGAAAGACGGCTCGCTGGTGGTCAACTCCTCGCAGGGCGGGGGTACCAAAGACACCTGGGTGCTGGAAGAGAGCTACAGCCCCGCCCAGTCCCAATCGCAGTCGCAATCAGGACAGTCGCAAGCGCAGTCGCTGATATCCATGTAGAGGGGAAATCCATATGCCTTCAAGAACCGCCGATCACCTTTTCTGGCTGTCCCGTTACCCAGAGCGCGCTGGCGACATGCCGCTGGCATGCGCGGGGATGACTGACAGCTGCGCTAAGCACTTGTCACGGCATCACCAAAACACAAAGTGCGCCAGCGCTTTCGGTGTTTGAGACAAGGAGTTAAAAAAATGTTATCCCGTACAGCCGATCACCTTTTCTGGATGTCTCGCTATACAGAGCGCGCCGAAAACACCGCGCGCATGCTGGACGTCAATTACCAGACCTCCCTGTTGCCGCAATCGACTGCCGTGGTGCAGGTGGGTTGGCAGGGCCTGCTCAGCATCAGCGAGTTGTCACCGGCTTTTGAAAGCAAATACGGCAGCGTCAGCGCCCGCGACGTGATGGACTTCATGGTGCGTGACGAAAAAAATTCTTCCAGCATCATTTCCTGCCTGAAGAACGCCCGGGAGAATGCGCGCGCGGTGCGGGGGACGCTGACGACAGAGGTCTGGGAAACCCAGAACCAGACTTACCTGGAAATATTCCGCATGTTGCGCAACGGCGATTTTGAGCGCGACCCCGGGCAGTTTTTTGAATGGGTCAAGTTTCGTTCTCACCTGTCGCGCGGTGTCACCGTAGGGACCATGCTGCACGACGAGGCGCTGCATTTCATGCGGCTGGGGACCTTTCTGGAGCGTGCGGACAACACCGCCCGCCTGGTCGACGTGAAGTTTCATGCGGTGCAAAGCGACTTTTACGGAACCGCCAGCGAGAAAGACCAAGAGTACGATTTTTACCACTGGAGTGCGATTTTGCGCAGCGTCAGTGCCTTCGAGATTTACCGCAAGGTCTATCGCAATGTGATCAAGCCCGAGCGCGTGGCCGAGCTGCTGATACTGCGCGCCGACATGCCACGGTCGCTGGCCGCCAGCCTGCATGGGGTAGTGAATAACCTGCAGATGGTCACCGATGACCGGACCTGCGCGACAGTGCGCTGCGCCGGCAAACTCCATGCAGATCTGCAGTACGGGCGCATTGATGAAATTCTGGCGAATGGCCTGCATGCCTATCTGACCCAGTTTCTCGACCGCGTGAACGAACTCGGAGCCTATATCAGCCGCGATTTTCTGGTTCCGGCGACGGCTTGAAGGCTGCTCGCTCATGGCTGAGGATTGTCCCGCTGCGGGGTGGAATCAGCTGGAGCTGGCGGTGGACCGCTCAATGACCGCTTGCGGGGCCGCATGAACACACACGTCTCCACTCACGCGCGAGTTCATCTGTTGGCACGCAACGCGACGCACCCGATTGCCCCGCCCTGGCGCGCATCGGCGGCGTTTCTCAACCTTGCGGGCCTCAGCCCGCCGCGTCGCCTCGCCTTGCCCAGCCCACCCCATGACAGCCCAATCGGGCGCGTCCAACGGCAGTTTCCAGGATCATGAAGCTGCATGTCCGGCACACCACCCGTTACCACTACAGCGAGCCCTTGCGTTATGCGCTGCAGACCCTGTGGCTGACACCCCACTCGGGGCCGTCGCAAACCGTTGCTTTTTGGACCCTGGGCGCTCCGGGTGTTCTGCACGAGCAGCGCGACGGGTATGGCAATACCATTCATTCCTACACCACTGTCGCCGACGCTGAAGACCACGTGACGGGTAGCCTGGTCAACGCCGCAGGCCAGGTCGACACCCTGGGTGTTGCAGAATTCATGGATGGCAACGCGATGCCCCATCCCGCGTTTTTTCTCCGGCCGACGCTTCTGGCCGAACCGCATGCGCAACTGGCTGAATTTGGCCGCCGCTTCGTCGATCCTGTGCCGACGCCCGACATCGCTGATTTGGGTATGCTTTTGAACCTCAGTCGAGCCGTGGCAGGCGCTGTAAGCTATAAAAAAGATAGCACAAATGTTGCAACCACGGCGCTGCAGGCCTTTAACGCCGGGGCCGGCGTCTGCCAGGATCAGGCCCATGTGATGGTGGCCATTTGCCGCAGCCTGGGCATTCCCGCGCGTTATGTCAGCGGCTATTTTTATGCAGCCAATGAGCCCGACCTGGCCAGCCATGCCTGGGTCGATGTGTGCCTGGACGTAGCCACGCGGCGCTGGGTCAGCATTGACGTCACCCACAGCTGCCTGATTGACCAGCGCCATGTGCGGCTGGCCATGGGAACTGACTACAACTCCTGCCCGCCCATCAAAGGCGTGCGGCAGGGCGGTGGCGAGGAGTCCATGACGGTGGACATAACGATAATGCCGATCTAAACAGCTTGGGTTTTGTCAGTTGTTTTTTGCCGCTGGAGCCTTGGCGATGGCATGGACGGCGCGAAATCCGTAGGCAATTGAAGCGGGCGGTGCATTGCCAACCATCTTGTCGAACTGGCTTGGCACACCAGGTTGACCTGAGTAAACGCCTACAAATTTTTGACAAGCTGCCCTGACATATCTCGCCGGTTATTCAGGCTGAATCAGGTGGGCCAGGTCGAACCATGTTCCGGCACCATGGCACGCCAGCCCAACTCATGCTTGATGCGTTTGCGAAGTTCGTCCGATGGGCCCGATTCACCGTGAACCACATAGACCTGGTCAGGAGCTTGAGGCATGGTGCGCAGCCACGCCAAAATCTGGGTTGCATCGGCATGGGCAGAGGCCGATTGCAGTTGAACGACTTCGGCTTTAACCTCCACATCCCGCCCATGAATACGCACGGATTTGGCGCCACTGGCTAGCGTGGCGCCCCGTGTGCCGGGCGCCTGAAACCCGGTCAGGATGATCATATTGCGGTGATTGCCCGCGTAAAGCGCGAGGTGATGCAACACGCGTCCACCGGTGGCCATGCCGCTGGCCGACAGAATGACCATGGGTCCATGCCGACCGGCCAGAGCACGTGATTCATCGGTGCTGTTGACCATGGTGGCGGAGTGCGTCAGTGCGTGTGTATCTTTGCTGCTGAGTCGATGCTCCCCCTGATGGTGTTCAAACAAATGGGTGGTGTGCACGGCCATGGGGCTGTCCAGAAAAACGGGAAGCGATGTGGGTATATCCCCACGTACCTTCAGGAGGTGAATGGCGTGCAGCAGGGCTTGTGCCCTTCCAACGGCAAACACCGGCATGACCGCTACACCGCCACGCTTGGCCAGTTTTTGCAAAGCCGGCCCCAATTCGGCAAGCACGTCTTCCTTCGGGTGTTCGCGGTCCCCGTACGTGGACTCGATCAATACTGTATCGGCCGCTGGTGCTTCTGAAGGGGGATTCATGATCAGGTCATCGGGCCGACCCAGATCGCCAGAGAACAGAATGCGTCGTCCGGCAACCTCCAGCAACACACTGGCCGCACCCAGGATATGCCCGGCCGGGAAAAAGGTGGCCCGCCAGCCGGGGATGGGTGCAAAGCTCTTGCCGAAGTTGACCGCCTTGAACCGGGGCAGGCAATCCAGCGCATCCTGCCGCGTGTACAGCGGCGTGGCTGGCGCGTGTTTGGCGAACCCACGGCGGTTGGCAAACTCTGCATCCTCTTCCTGAATGTGACCGCTGTCGGGCAGCAAGATGCGGCAAAGGTCCCGCGTGCCGCTGGTCGCGTAGACATGGCCTGAGAAGCCTTCTTTGGCCAGCAGGGGCAGGTAGCCGCTGTGGTCCAGATGGGCATGGGTCAGCAGCACTGCGTCAATCTGGTCCGGCGCTACAGACAAAGGGGTCCGGTTACGCAGGCGAAGCTGCTTGTAGCCCTGGAACAGACCGCAGTCCACCAACAGACATTTGTCGCCCTGGCGCACCAGATACTTGGAGCCGGTAACGGTGCCCGCACCGCCCAGAAAAGTAATGTCGACGCTCATTTGAGTAGCTCCCGGTTTGTTGATGCCACGGCTCCACTATGCACAAGAAAATGCCGCGAGATTCTCTTCATCCTTCGCGACATTCGTGGGACATCACTTTGCCTGGCAATAGATGATCGACCTCAACTAAAGGTGGATCGAGGACTCGCGAAGCCATGAATAGCCTGACTGCCCCCGATGTAGGCGGTTTTGCAATAAGATGAGGCACATACCTAAGGAGAAGCAAATGTCTGCAGTAGTTCAAGCAAACAGTGATAGTCAGTGGGGCGAAAAGCGGGTTTCAATTTATCAGCCAGAGCAAGCTGGCCTGATTTTTCCGTCCCTACCCAAATTCTCAAGTTCCGCTGAGGAGCGCCGGCACCGGAAAGAGCGGCTCGTCGCCGCGTGCCGTGCATTTGCATTGCAGGGATTGGACTATGGGTTTGCAGGCCACCTGACCGTGCGCGACCCTGAAAATCCGAGTTTGTACTGGACCAATCCCATGGCGGTGCATTTTTCC
>JBKJZS010000077.1:0-17804 GCA_046714915.1 Polaromonas sp.
CCTGGTCGTTGTGCCGGAAAATCGAGCGCGGCGCACCTGTCAGGGTTTCAACGCGTTCCATTTGCTGGGTACCGTCGCAGACATGCCAGATTTTGGCGCTGGTCATCACGCCACCCGATGAAACCACAAAGGTACCCACATAGGAGCGGTTTCTCGAGGCTTCGTGCATGCGCATCAACCAGTCGTTGATGTTTTTGGACTCCACGGCAGGTCCTGAAGTTGCTGGTGGTGTTTGAGCCGCTATGTAATTAGTAGCTGCCAGCGCACAGGCGAAAATAGCGACGAGGCGAAATAATTTGAAGTTCATGATGAGGGACCGGCGTGACCTGGCGGGCGGCAACCGCTCAACGCCGCTCGCCCTGGGGCGTTTCAAACGTGGCGTTTCGCAGGAAGCCCGAAGGCATCTGCAAAGCCGAGGTGCCTCCAAACTGCTTGTGCGCTGCCAGCAGCTCTTGCATCCTGGCATCGCGCACCATGGTGCCCTGCTCGGACACCACCAGCACCTGCTGTGCAGCATCCGACTGGGCCAGCTGCGGCGTGGCGGAGGGAGTCAGCAGGCCCACTCCGGCATTCCAGGCAATTGCGGCCACGGCCGCCACGGAAGCAAAACCCGCCACCAGCCTCCAGCGAAAGCTGGCATCGTTGGAAGCCTCGCGCTGAGGATTGACGGCTTGCTGACCGGCTATTGGCAGGCTTTTTTGTCCAGTTGAATCGATGGCAGCGATCACAGCCGATGCTGTATCAAAGGCCGGCTCCCGGCTCAGGCACGCGCGCAGGCGCGCGACAAACGCGGCATCAGAGGCATGCGCCGTCAGCCCGGGCGAACGCAACACATCACCAATCAGATGATAGGCATTCCAGCGTGCCAGCGCTTCAGCATCGCCTTCAAACACCGCCAGCACCCGAGAAAATTCCTCGCTCGCCAGCTGGCCGTCGGCCAGGACGGAAATCAGTTCCGGGTTGTGCGTTATCGGTTTCATGGTGTCAATGGGCAGCTTGTTTCTGCCGGTTTCAATCATTTGCTCTACCTTCCAGCTGCTTATCGGTGGTCTTTAAATACCCGCTCAAACCCCTGTGTATTTTTTTACCAGCGCTTGCCAGACTGATTTTCCAGCAAGGGCTTTATCCTCTCGGAAATAGCTTCCCGGGCCCGGAAAATACGGGAGCGCACGGTACCAATCGGACAATTCATCGCCTCGGCGATCTCTTCGTAGCTCAAACCTTCAATTTCCCGCAAAGTAATAGCTTGGCGCAACTCCTCGGGCAAAGCCTCCATGGCAGCATTGACCATTTGCACAATTTCCTTGCCGGCAAGCACGGCTTCAGGTGTCTCGGAACTCGTTAGTTCGTTTTCCACCGGGGAAGTTTCATCGTCGTCGCCGGATTTAAAGGAATTTTCCGAAACCGTCGGATTGCGTTTGAGCTCCATCAGCGCTTTTTTGGCGGTGTTGACGGCAATCCGGTACAGCCAGGTGTAGAACTGGGCCTCGCCCCTGAACTGGGCGAGCGCGCGGTAAGCCCGAATGAAAGTTTCCTGGGCAATGTCCTCGACCAGGTCCACATCCCGCACCATGCGCCCGATCAGGCGCTGGATGCGCCGCTGGTATTTGATCACCAACAGCTCAAATGCCTTCTGATCTCCCGCGACTGTGCGCTCGACCAGCATGGCATCGCTGTCGCTGGCCGTGGCGGGCTCCGGAAAGGGGTTTTCGGCGCTCATGAATAGGGGCGTGGCGGACCAGAGTCCGATAAAAAATCCGCTGCGGCAACCGGTGGGGTGTGATCAGCCGACATCAAAACCATCGATGCCTTGCGCCGCGAATATACAGCACGGCGCAGATCCAGCCAGCGTTCGGGCATGGCCTTCCGGCCGGCCCACAGCCACAGTGTGGCGTGGTCGTGGTTCTCCAGCCTGAGCAGCAGGATGCGCTGAAAATCAAGTGCGACCAACAGTTCCCGCACCGGCGTTCCCGCCTGGTAGCCCTGGCTTTCCCACCGCCAGACCTGCCCGTCCCAGCGCAGCTGCCCGGTGGGCGAGTTTTTCCACCCCAGCCCGGCGGCAACACCGGCGACCAGAACGACGGCAAGCGCGGTCCACAGCCGCCAGTCAAGCCTGGGCGCAGCAATCCACCACAGCGTCATCACCGCCAGCCCGGCCAGCCAAAGGCCCAGCAGCACCCATCCCTGGAAAGGCGAACGCCCCAGCGGGTAGACAACCGGCGGGGCGCTATGCATGGTCGCAGGAGGAAGTAAAAGGAATAAGGCTTGCTGCTGGACGTGAAAGGTGGAAAGGCATCAGGCCCGCTTGAACACCAGCGTGCCGTTGGTCCCGCCAAAACCAAAGTTGTTTTTTACAGCCACATCGATTTTTGCGTCGCGGGCCGTGTTCGCGCAGTAATCCAGATCGCACTCGGGGTCCTGGCTGAAGATGTTGATGGTAGGTGGGATCTTCTGTTGGTGCAGTGCCAGAACCGTGAACACCGACTCAATGCCTCCCGCGCCGCCGAGCAGGTGCCCGGTCATGGACTTGGTGGAACTGATCACCAGGTTTTTGGCATGGTCACCGAACGAGGCCTTGATGGCATTGGTTTCGTTCAGGTCCCCCAGCGGCGTCGATGTACCGTGCGCGTTGACGTATTGCACCTGGTCGGCATTGACGCCCGCACTGGCAAGCGCCATGGCCATTGAGCGGCGTGGACCGTCGACATTGGGTGAAGTGATGTGGTACGCATCGCCGCACATGCCGAAACCCGACACCTCGGCATAGATCTTCGCGCCGCGCGCCCTGGCGTGCTCGTATTCCTCAAGCACCATGACACCGGCGCCCTCGCCCAGAACGAAACCATCGCGGTCCTTGTCCCAGGGACGCGAAGCGGTCTTGGGATCGTCATTGCGGGTGGACATCGCCCGGGCCGCCGTGAAACCTCCTACGCCGAGAGGAGATACAGTCGATTCAGCACCACCCGCGACCATCACGTCGGCGTCACCGTACTCGATCATGCGCGCTGACAGGCCGATGGCATGAAGGCCGGTCGTGCACGCCGTCACGACGGCGATGTTGGGGCCCTTGAAACCAAACTTGATAGACACATGCCCGGAGATCATGTTGATGATCGATGCAGGCACAAAAAACGGCGAGATGCGGCGCGGGCCGCGGCTGATCAGTTCGTCGCGCGTCTGCTCGATCAGCGGCAGGCCGCCGATACCGGAACCGATGTTGCAACCAATGCGCGTGGCCAGTTCATCGCCGAGTGCGTCACCGGTAGGCAAGCCACTGTCAACCACCGCCTGGCATGCCGCAGCCAGCCCCAGATGAATGAAGCGGTCCATGTGCCGGGCTTCTTTTTCGGGGATGTAATCCACGATATTGAAACCTTTGACTTCACCGGCAAACTTGCAGGCATAACTGCTTGCATCAAATTGCGTGATCAGGTCAATGCCGGACTGACCCGCCAGCAAATTGGTCCAGCTCTCAGACACCGTGTTACCCACGGGACTGATGCAACCCAGACCTGTCACAACGACGCGGCGACGTCTCATGCGCAAATCCTGAAGAAATTCTCAAAAGGCCGCAGGCGACCCTTCAAGCGAAAAACGAAAAAGACCGGAGGCTTTAGGCCTTTTGATGGGTGTTCGCGTAGTCAATCGCGTTTTGGACGGTGGTGATCTTCTCGGCATCTTCGTCGGGAATTTCAATGCCAAACTCGTCTTCCAGTGCCATCACCAGTTCTACGGTGTCAAGCGAGTCAGCGCCCAGATCGGCCACAAAGGCTTTCTCGTTGGTGACTTGGCCTTCTTCCACGCCAAGCTGCTCGGCAATGATTTTCTTAACACGTGCTTCGATATCGCTCATATTTCCCTCTGAGGGTTGTGAATTAATCCGTGATTTTAGCGTTGTTAGAGTTGTATCCCTAGTTCGCCCGCCGGACGGATAAAACCCGACTTGTGGTCCAGTGCCTGCAGGCTTCTCCTGCTTCACCATTATTCATGATCCTGGTGAAGCAAGGCCGGCAGCCGCCAGATGATTTACATATACATCCCGCCGTTGACGTGAAGTTCCTGCCCGGTGATGTAGCCCGCCTGCGGGCTGGCGACAAATGCCACGGCATACGCAATGTCCTGCGGCTTGCCCAGATGGCCCAGCGGAATCTGCCCCAGCAGCGCTTTTTGCTGTTCTTCAGGCAAACCGGCGGTCATGTCGGTTTCAATAAACCCCGGGGCTACGCAGTTGACGGTGATGTTGCGGCTGCCCAGTTCACGGGCGAGCGCCCGTGTCATGCCAGCCACACCGGCCTTGGCCGCTGCGTAATTGGCCTGGCCGGCGTTACCCGAAGCCCCGACCACCGAGGTGATACTGATGATGCGGCCATAACGCTGCTTCATCATCGTGCGCATCACGGCGCGGCTCATGCGAAACACCGCTTTCAGGTTAGTGTCCAGCACCGCATCCCAGTCGTCGTCCTTCAGGCGCATGGCCAGCATGTCGCGCGTGATGCCAGCGTTGTTGACCAGAATCTGCAGGCCACCATACTCTTTGACGATGCTGTCAATCAGCGCCTCAGCTGCCACGGCGTCATTGACATTGAGGTTTGTGCCGGCACACGCCGGGAATGCGGACAGCGCCTGGCTGATTTTGGCCGCGCCGTCGTCAGTGGTCGCCGTACCGATGACTCGCAAGCCCTTGCGCGCCAGCTCTAGCGCTATGGCCGCCCCAATACCGCGCGAAGCGCCAGTGACCAGCGCTACCTGTCCTTCAAATTTGACGTCAATCATTGGAGCGTCTCCTTCAGTTGGGCCAGACTGCCGGGGTCGTAAACTACCCTACCCGTCAGCTCGGCATCAATACGCTTGACCATGCCAGCCAGCACCTTGCCGGGGCCACACTCCACGATGGTCGTCAGTCCGCGCGCCTTGATGGCCTGCACACATTCAACCCAGCGCACCGGGCCGAAGTCATGCTCGTACAGGGCAGCGCGAATGCGGTCCGGGTCAGTCTCAACAGCGACGTCGATGTTGTTAACGACCGCAATCTGCGGTGCGGCAAAAGTTACCGTGGCGAGCTTTTCTTTCAGCTTGTCAGCGGCGGGTTTCATCAAGCTGGAGTGGAACGGCGCCGACACCGGCAGGGGCAAGGTGCGCTTGGCACCGTTGGCCTTGAGCACTTCGCAGGCTTTTTCCACGGCGGCTTTGCTGCCAGCAATCACCGTCTGCATCGGGTCGTTGAAGTTGACGGCTTCCACCACTTCAGAGGTGTTCAGGCCAAAGGTGCGAACCGCCTCGGCGCAACCTTCAATGACATTGGACGCCGGCATGCCCAAAATCGCCGCCATCGCACCCACGCCCACGGGTACCGCCTCCTGCATGGCCTGCGCGCGAAAACGCACCAGCGGCGCGGCCTGCGCCAGGCTCAATACGCCGGAGGCCACCAATGCGGAATATTCGCCCAGCGAATGGCCGGCGACAACAGCCGGCGCGGCGCCCGTCTCGGACATCCAGGCGCGGTAAGCCGCCACACCCGCGACCAGCATCACTGGCTGGGTATTGGTGGTCAGCGCCAGCGCTTCTTTGGGGCCTTCGCGGATCAGTTTGTCAAGGTCTTCGCCGAGCGCGTCCGAGGCCTCCTGAAGTGCCTCCAGCACGGCCGGGTGATCGCCCCAGGCATCCAGCATGCCAACCGACTGCGCCCCCTGACCGGGAAAAACAAAAGCAAAAGGTTTCATAAGATGATCGATAAAAACAACGCTTGACCCTTTTGGGACGTGTGCGCGCAGCTATAGATTCAGGAGTACCGCGCCCCAGGTAAAACCGCCGCCCACACCTTAGAGCATGAGCGTGTCGCCTTTTTTGATCTTCCCGCTCCGCACCGCCACGTCGAGCGCCAGAGGTATCGAGGCTGCCGACGTGTTGCCGTGCTGGTCAACCGTGACAATCAGCTTTTCCATCGGCATCTTCAGCTTTTTCGCGGTGCTTTGCATGATGCGGATGTTGGCCTGATGCGGAATCAGCCAGTCAATGTCGCCGTCCTGCAAGCCGGCCTTGGCCAGGGTAGCGCGCGCCGCGTCTTCGAGTACGCCCACTGCCAGCTTGAACACGGCTTTTCCGTCCATTTTTAGGAGCGGATCGCCCAGAACCTGGCCACCCGACACCGTGCCTGGCACACACAAAATCCCGACGTATTTACCATCGGCGTGCAGATCGGTGGCCAGGATGCCGGGGGTTTCGGACGCCTCCAGCACCACAGCGCCAGCACCGTCGCCAAACAGCACACAAGTCGTGCGGTCCGAAAAATCGAGAATGCGCGAGAACACCTCGGCGCCTATCACCAATGCCTTGGTGGCTGAACCGGTTTTGATCATCGCGTCTGCGACCGTCAGCGCATACACAAAACCGCTGCAGACCGCCTGGACGTCGAAAGCCGGGCAGCCCGCCATGCCAAGCTTGTTTTGCAGAATGCATGCAGCGGACGGGAACACCATGTCGGGGGTTGAGGTGGCGACAATGATCAGGTCTATGTCTTTGGCTTCCAGACCGGCGGCCTGCAAGGCCATCCGGGCGGCCTCCACCCCCAGGTCGCTGCTGCACACCTCGGGCGCCGCAAAGTGGCGCGCACGAATGCCGGTGCGCTCGACAATCCACTCGTCAGAAGTTTCCACCCCGTTAACCGCCAGTTCGGCAGCCAGTTCGGCGTTGCTCAAGCGGCGGGGTGGCAAATAGCTGCCAGTACCTGTAATGCGTGAATAAGGGCTCATTGATTAGTGTGCGGGCGTTGGACCAGCAAGCACGGTAGCCGCCGCCCGTGCGGCTGCGGTGTCCGATTGCACCGGGGTGTTTTTCGCCAGCAGCGGCGCAGCGTGGGCAATGCGTTCTCGCACCCTGTCCAACAGGTTGTTGCGAGATGCATCATAAGCCCGATTCAAGGCTCGCTCAAAAGCAAATGCGTCCGCCGAACCGTGGCTTTTAAATACCAAGCCTCGCAGACCCAACAGGGCGGCGCCGTTGTAACGCCTATGGTCTACTCGGTTTTTAAAAGCAGTTAGGACCGGATAGGCAACGATAGCAGCAATTCTCGTAAAAATGTTGCGGGAAAATTCAGCTTTCATGAAGGAGCCAATCATGCTGGCCAGGCCCTCGCTGGCCTTGAGCGCGACATTACCCACAAAACCATCACACACCACAATGTCGACCACGCCTTTGAAAATATCATTGCCTTCAACATTGCCGTGGAAATTCAAATCCCCAGCCCTGGAAGCAGATCGCAACAGTTCCCCGGCTTTTTTGATCGTTTCGTTGCCTTTTATTGCTTCTTCTCCAATATTAAGCAATCCAACGCTGGGATTGGTTTTATCCGTGATCGCGGCAACCAGCGCGGAGCCCATTACTGCGAACTGAAACAAGTGATCTTCCGTGCAATCGATATTGGCACCGAGATCAAGAACAGTGGTCGTGCCGCCGGCGGCATTGGGCAGCTGGGTGGCGATCGCCGGGCGGTCAATACCATCCAGCGTCTTGAGCACATAACGGGCAATTGCCATCAGTGCACCCGTATTGCCGGCTGAGACGGCGGCTTGTGCAGCACCATCCTTAACCTGAGTGATCGCGATGCGCATCGACGAGTCTTTTTTACGCCGCAAGGCGACCTCGATCGGGTCGTCCATGGCCACCACTTGGGAGGCGGACAGCACCTGACAGCGAGGGTGGAGCTGAATTTGGGAGAATTGCAGCTGTGCAGCCAAGGCGGCAGGCAAGCCTACCAGCACAATGCCGGCATCCGGATGACTGTCCAGAAAAGCCAGGCTGGCCGGCAAAGTGACGGCCGGACCGAAATCCCCGCCCATCGCATCGACAGCGATCCTGATCATGGTCGGCGCCGCACCCCGGAAATATTGGAACATGAAAGCGCGTCTTCGCCCGCATGGTGGCGTTGCAAATCCGCGCCATAGCTGAGACCATGGCTGTGGTTTGCGCCTTGCCCAGCGAACCAATCCATCACGTTCATTCCTCTACTTCGGGTGCGCAGCACTAAACCGGTGCAATCAAAAAATGGGAGTTCAACAAAACAAAGGCCCGCAGTATGAGTGCGGGCCAGTCGTTAAAGCGTGAAATTACGCTTCAGATTTGGTTTTCAACACTTTGCGGCCACGGTAAAAACCAGTGGGGCTGATGTGGTGACGCAGGTGGGTCTCACCGGTGGTCGATTCGACAGCAATGCCGGGCACGGTCAGTGCGTTGTGGGCACGATGCATACCGCGCTTGGAAGGTGATTTTTTGTTCTGCTGGACGGCCATAATCCGCTCCTGAGGGGGTATAGGGTTGGTAAGTTACGCTGCAAACCCTGACAGGGCTGCAACGCCAAGCTTTTGATTATAGCGTGATACGGCCTATTTATCCAGTGGCTGCTCGCAGCTCGCCCAGGCAGTCTTCAGACCGCTTTCAAATCGCCCCGCTGGTCGGCCGTGCACCGGGGTACTCCAACCTGGCAATTACTTTTTCTTTTTGAGCTGTGCCAAGGCCGCAAAAGCATGGGGTTTGGCCTGTTCCTGCTGCCCAAGTTCCGACTCCCCTGCGCTGAACACCGGATTCACAGGACAAGTCTCGTGCATTGGCACCAGCGGGAGCGCCATGAGAAGCTCGTCTTCCAGCACCGCCAGTAGATCAAATTGAGGTGCAATTACCAGCAGGTCTTCTTCCGACTGGTCATCTTCGGCCATGGCGATGTCTTCACTGGCGACAAAGCGGTACCACTGATCGACTTCCACCGCCGTTGCCGCCGCACCCATGCAGCGCTGGCAGGTCAGCGGAAGCGTCGTCTTGGCTTGCAGGCGGAGCCAGACATCGTCGCCCCCGGGACCGGCTCGCAACTCGCCGGTGGCCTGCCAGCTGACAGCCGAACCGGGCTCCAGCCCATGAAGCTCCTGCCTGAGCCGCTCCAGATTTTGTAGCGGCGTGATTTCGACAAGCGGCACGCCTTCCTGGGCAAAGGCCTGTATATTGAGCCGCTGGGCATGAAAATTTCTGGACATAAGAGCAGTGTAAGAGAATCGCAGCATGAACCCAGCACCTCCCCCGATGTCCGCACCGGCTCTTCTCTCATGAGATCGCGCTCACTGATTCTGGGCTCCACCTCTCCCTATCGCCGTGAATTGCTGCAACGTCTGCAGATCCCCTTTGATGTTGCCGCACCCGATGTGGACGAAACCCCGCAGGCGGGCGAAGCGCCAGCGCAACTGGCCCGGCGGCTGGCGCTGGCCAAGGCGCGCGCCGTGGCAGCCACTTTTCCCGATGCGGTGGTGATCGGCTCCGACCAGGTGGCGGACCTGAACGGCCAGCCGCTCGGTAAACCTGGCACCCACGCCCGTGCGGTTGCACAGTTGCGTCAGATGCGCGGCCAAACTGTGGTGTTCCAGACAGCGGTGGCCGTGGTGTGTCTACAAAGCGGTTTTGAGCAGACCGATCTGGCGGCAGTGAAAGTGCAGTTTCGCCTGCTCAGCGACGAGGAGATCGAAAATTACCTGCAAGCCGAACGGCCTTATGACTGCGCCGGCAGCGCCAAAAGCGAAGGTCTGGGCATTACCCTGTTGGCCTCCATCGACAATGACGATCCAACGGCGCTGGTTGGCCTGCCCCTGATACGCACCTGCCGGATGATCCAGGCCGCTGGCATCGAGTTGCTGTCAGCGAAATCAGCGCTAAAGGCAAGACCATGACGGACACACCCAAAGGCAGGCTCTACCTGGTGCCTGCACCGCTGGATTTCGGCTGCGATGTCCAGGCGCCGGTCCAGGAAGTGATGCCGCTGGCCACGCTGCAGGTGGCCGCCACGCTGTCCTGCTGGATTTGCGAAAACGCCAAAAGCACACGGGCCTACCTCAAGCGGGTTAACGAAGTGCAGTCCCTGCGGCAGCCTGTGCAGCTGCTGCAGATTCAGGAGCTGCCACGCGACGTGCACAAAAAGGGCGACCACGGCGGCAGCTTCGATGCGAGGCCGCTGCTCAAGCCCGCCCTGGAAGGCCAGGATATCGGTCTGGTCAGCGAAGCCGGCATGCCGGCAATTGCCGACCCGGGCTCGTCGGTCGTACGTGCTGCGCATGACCTGGGCCTGCAGGTGCTGCCGCTGGTGGGTCCCATGTCCCTGATGCTGGCGCTGGCCGCCAGTGGCCTCAACGGCCAGAATTTTGCGTTCGTCGGTTACCTGCCGCAGGACGGCGGCGAGCGCAGCCAGCGCATCCGGGAGCTCGAATCGCTGGCGCTGAAAACCGGGCAGACCCAGATTTTCATTGAAACGCCTTACCGCAACGTCGCGCTGCTGCAGGCGCTGCTGCAAACACTGCAACACAACACCCGGCTGTCTTTGAGTTGTGGCCTGACAATGGCCAGCGGTTGGTCGCGCAGCGCGCAGGTCAGCGCCTGGAAACGCGATAAGGGCGCTGCACCGCTGGGTTTACCCACCGTTTTTTGTGTGGGGCGTTGAGAAGCGACTGACAACCCCGCAAAAAAGCCCGCAAGCCGCGGGCTTTTTTGAACCTGTCCTACCCCGCCTAACGAATCGCCGGAATGGCTTTGAATGCCTTCATGGCGCCATCACCGATGGCTGCGCCAAACTTTTTGGCCAGGCGCTCGGCCACGTTGTCGCGGCGAGTGTAGTCAATAATCTCGTCGGTCTTGACAACCTCGCGGGCGACATATTCCAGCGTGCCCAGCTGGTCGGCCAGCCCCAACTCAATCGCCTGCTGGCCGGTCCAGAACAGGCCGCTGAACATTTCGGGTGTTTCCTTCAGGCGCTTGCCACGGCCGGTCTTGACCACCGCAATGAACTGCTTGTGAATCTGGTCGAGCATGGCTTGCGCATAGGCGCGCTGTTTTTCGGTCTGCGGGCTGAACGGGTCCAGAAAGCCCTTGTTATCTCCGGCTGTCAGCAGACGGCGCTCCACCCCTACTTTGTCCATCAGGCCGGTAAAACCGAAGCCGTCCATCAGCACGCCAATGCTGCCGACAATACTGGCCTTGTCGACAAAAATTCTGTCGGCCGCCGCGGCAATGTAATAAGCGGCCGACGCGCAGGTTTCTTCGACCACGGCGTAGACCGGCTTTTTGTGCTTGGCCTTGAGGCGAACGATCTCGTCATTCATCATGCCGGCTTGCACCGGGCTGCCGCCCGGTGAGTTGATGAGCAGCACCACGGCTTTGGCGCCTTCGTCTTCAAAAGCTGCGCGCAGCGCGGCGTTGACAAACTCGGCGCTGGCGTCGGCGCCGGCCGCAATCTCGCCCTTGATCTCGACCACTGCGGTGTGCGGTCCGCTGACGTTGCTGGAGGGCGCGCCGCGGTGCAACGCAAACCACACCAGAAATACAAAAAACGCCAGCCAGGACAAGCGTACAAAAGTTTTCCAGCGGCGCGTGGCTTTCTGCTCGTTCAACGACGCAAAAGCCAGTTTTTCCAGTGTCGCGCGTTCCCAGCCGGGACTCGCCGTTGGGTCGGCTTTTGGATTGCGGTTTGCTATATTTTCAGGAGCTACTTGAGCAGATTCATCGGGGACCAGAGGCCGGTTTAACGGGTTGTCGGGATTGTCGGAAGGGTCGGGTCGGTTTGAATCATTCATAAGGGTAGTTTAGAACTCCATGGCTTTAAGTTTGTAGGAGGAGTGCCAGGAAACAAGGCCATCCCGTTCCGAAATACCGATTTTTACCAGCCCGCCATGACAGGGGCCGCCGCTGCATGCGCCCGTGTCAGGCCGGTAGGCAGCGCCATGGCTGGCGCACAGCAGCCACTGCCCGCTGTTGTCAAATACTCGATTCGGCTGCCAGTCCAGCTCCATCGCCACGTGGGTGCATCGGTTCAGGTAGGCGTGGGCCCGGCCTTCAAACCGGATGGCAAAGGCGCGGCAGGTCTGGCCGGCGTAGTTGACATCGAACGGAACAGCATCACCCCCTTCCGCCAGCTCGGTGGCACGGCACAGCGGGATGAGGGCGTTGGCCGCAGCAGGCAGGGGCTGGGTCATGTGGATCGGCTAACCGTTGTCAATCAGCCAGTCGTGCAGTTCCGGCACCGAATGCGCGATGAAGCGCGGCTTCCATACTTCAAAAGCAGCACTTTCGTGGGCGCCATAACTGACGCCGACGCTGACGCATCCGGCGTTCACCGCCATCTGCAGGTCGTGCGTCGTGTCGCCGATCATCAGCGTGCGCTCCGCCCTAACGCCAAATTCATCCATCAGTTCGTGCAGCATGCGCGGGTGCGGCTTGCCGGCAGTTTCGTCGGCCGTGCGGGAGCTGTCAAAGCGGCCCTTGAGCTCCACCGCCTGCAGCGCTTCATCCAGCCCCTGGCGGCTTTTGCCAGTCGCCACCGCCAAGGCGTGACCGCGCGCCTTGAGCGCGACCAGCAGCGGCAGCACACCGTCAAAGAGACTAATGTCGTTCTGGTGCGTGATGTAGTGGTGGCGATAACGCGCGCCGAGTTCGGAGTACTTGTCACGCGGCACGTCCGGCGCGGCATGGGCCAGCGCCTGCATCAGCCCCAGGCCAATCACATAGCCAGCCGCCTCGTCGCTGGGCACGGTGCCACCCACGTCCCGCACTGCGGCCTGGATACAGCGCACGATGATTTTGGTGGAATCAAACAGGGTGCCGTCCCAGTCGAAGGCAATCAGGTCAAAGTTCAACCGAGAAATCTCCGTTCGACGCGCCCGAGTTGGCCGTCATGGGGTGGGCTGACAAGGCAAGACGATTGCCACCACGCTGGTCGCATCGCCTGCTGCGCTGCCCCCTAGGGTGCTGCGCCTGCTCGGGGACGAGCCCTGCCCGGCCCACGGCGCTGCGGAGACTGATGCCCGCTGGAAGGAGCAACTCCGCCAGCGCGCGCCAGGGCGACGCAATCGGGAGCGTGGCGTGGTCACGCAAAACGGGGACTTGTGCGGGATTCAACAGGCGTGGGTTCATGCGGCTAGGCCAGCGGAAAGTGAGCGGCTAACTGAGGATTTTAGGTTCGATGGGCGTTGCAAGGGCGGTAAAACTCTCAAGATCGGGCGGAAGCGCAGCCAGCAAATCAATCCGCTTGCCACTGGACGGATGGGTGAACTTTAACCGCCAGGCGTGAAGAAACATGCGTTTGAGGGCCACGCCAGCTGCTACTTTTTGCAAGGCCTTGTTCAACTCGAAGTCGCCGTATTTGTCGTCACCAGCGATCGGATGGCCTTCACTGGCCAGGTGCACACGGATCTGATGCGTGCGGCCGGTCTTGATGGTGACTTCAAGCAGCGTGAACGCGTGCGCCGACGCAGCGCCGGTAGCCAGCGCTGACTTAACCTTGACCAGCGTCACCGAACGCATGCCGTCCGGGTGATTCTTGTCCACCACCTTGACGCGGCGTTCGCCGTCTTCCAACAGGTATTTTTGCAGCGGCTTGTCCAGTACCTTTTTATTGGATGGCCAGACACCGCGGACCAAGGCCAGGTAAATCTTGTCGGTTTCACGCTCGCGAAACTGCTCTTGCAGGATTTTCAGCGCCACTCTTTTTTTCGCGATCAGCAAAATGCCGCTGGTTTCTCGGTCCAGCCGATGCACCAGCTCCAAAAATTTTGCCTCTGGCCGCGCCATGCGCAACTGCTCGATCACCCCAAAAGCCACACCACTGCCGCCATGCACAGCCACACCGGCTGGTTTGTTGATGACCAACAGGTGCTCGTCTTCAAACAGCACGGGGAATTCCCGCGACGGCGCAAAACCACCCTGGGTGGACGCCGCCCCATCGCGGGCCACCTCAATGGCCATGGCCTGGGCTTTTTCGTTGGCCCGCTCCGAAGTGCGTAGCGGCGGCAGGCGCACCACATCGCCGGCCGAAACCCGGGTGTCGGCCGACACCCGGCCCTTGTTAATGCGCACTTCACCGCTGCGAATGATGCGATACACATGGGTTTTTGGCACCCCCTTGAGCTGGCGAATCAAAAAATTGTCAAGGCGCTGGCCGGCAAAGTCGGGATCCACCGTCACCCATGTCGCCTGAGGCGGCGCTTTGCCGCTCAGGTCTGCCAGTTTTTCAGGCACCTCCCGTGTATTTTGCGAGGGGGCCGGAAAAGCCTCAGGGGTCGCCCCCGCCGGGGGTTTACCCGGGCGCCTTGCCTTACCCGAACCTGCATCTATAATGTGTTTCACTAGCGACAAGCTGTAAGTGGTTGATTTGTCTGGGAGTTTAGTCCAGACACCAATTGATGCCCACAGCCTTGCTGGAAGGTCGACGCCACTGGCAGCAAATGCCCCGCAAGCGCACGGTGCCAGGCACCCCGCGGCAGGCACATGCAGTGCAGACGAGTCGATGTTTTGCGAATACAACTACGGAATACGATGTGTTCAGCCCTATGGGCTGGACACGGATCCAAGTGAAATCTGGTCTTTGAATGGATAGCCTGCTAATGACAACGGGGGTCGGACTGATTTATTTATACCTGCGGCGCTTTTTAGTCCCGCTTTCAGGTATGAATCAGCCTCCAGTCCTTGTTCTGCGGGCGCAAGCAGCTACTGTATTAATAGCACATATCCGTCAGACCCTGACTCACTCCATCCACGCGCCTACGCCCAGACTGCTTAGCTGACTGTTATTTTCAGTCGCTGCTGCGCCGTCAAAAGCTCTCCGGCAATTCCCCACGTTCGCATTGCGTCTGATTTAGGCGTCGTTTGCCCATTTCCGGGCGATGATGTTTGAGACACAGAAGAACGAAGGAATACCCCATGAAACGCATGCTGGTCAATGCCACCCAGTCGGAAGAACGCCGCCTGGCCATTGTCGATGGACAAAAACTCCTCGACTACGAAATTGAAATTGAAGGGCGTGAACAGCGCAAGGGCAACATCTACAAGGCCGTCGTGACACGGGTCGAGCCTTCGCTCGAAGCCTGTTTTGTCGACTACGGTGAAGATCGCCACGGCTTTTTACCGTTCAAGGAAATCTCCAAGCAATATTTCGCCCAGGGCGTGTCGGTCAGCCAGGCCCGCATCCAGGACGTGATCCGCGAAGGCCAGGAAATCCTGGTCCAGGTTGAAAAAGAAGAGCGCGGCAACAAGGGCGCGGCGCTGACCACCTTTGTCAGCCTGGCCGGCCGCTACGTGGTGCTGATGCCGAACAACCCGCGCGGCGGTGGCGTCAGCCGCCGCATCGAAGGTGACGACCGGGCGGAGCTCAAGGAAGCGATGGACCAGCTCGAATACCCGGCCGGCGCCAGCATCATTGCGCGCACCGCCGGGATAGGCCGCAGCGCCGCCGAACTGCAATGGGACCTGAATTACCTGATCAAGTTGTGGACCGCCATTGACGGCGCTGGCAAAGAGGGTAAGGGCGCTTTCCTGATTTACCAGGAGTCCAGTCTGGTAATTCGCGCGATCCGCGACTACTTCAACAGCGACATCGGCGACATCCTGTTCGATACCGACGACGTTTACGAGCAGGCGCGCCAATTCATGGCCCACGTGATGCCCGAGCATGAGCACCGCGTCAAGCGCTATCGTGACGACGCTCCGCTGTTCTCGCGGTTCCAGATCGAGCATCAGATCGAGTCAGCCTACGCCCGCACCGTGCAGCTGCCGTCCGGCGGCGCGATTGTGATCGACCACACCGAGGCGCTGGTCTCGGTCGACGTCAACTCGGCCCGCGCCATCAAGGGCGGCGACATCGAGGAAACCGCCACCCGCACCAACCTGGAAGCCGCCGATGAAGTCGCGCGCCAGATGCGTTTGCGCGATCTGGGCGGCCTGATTGTCATCGACTTTATCGACATGGAAGAGTCGCGCAACCGCCGTGATGTTGAAAACCGCCTGCGCGACGCGTTGCGCCAGGACCGCGCACGCGTGCAGTTTGGCAGCATCAGCAAGTTCGGCCTGATGGAAATGAGCCGCCAGCGTTTGCGCCCGGCACTCAGTGAAGGCGCGTCCATCCCCTGCCCGCGTTGCGGCGGCTCTGGCCACATCCGTGACACTGAAAGCTCGGCACTGCAAATTTTGCGCATCATCCAGGAAGAATCCCTCAAAGACAGCACCGCCTCGGTGCTGTGCCAAGTCCCGGTCGACGTGGCATCCTTCCTGCTGAACGAAAAACGCTCCGAGATCGCCAAGATTGAAATGAAGCAGCGCATCAATGTGTTGCTGGTGCCTAACAAGACACTGGAAACCCCGAACTACAAGCTCGAACGTCTCAAACACGACGACCCGCGCCTGGACAACATCGAGGCCAGCTACAAGATGGCCGAGGAGATGGAAGACCCGACCACCGTCACGCGTCGCAACCAGGAAAAACACAACAAGCAGGAACCGGTGATCAAGGGCGTACTGCCTGACGCACCGGCACCGGCCGCCGCTCCCAAGCCAGCGCCGGTGGCCGCATCGGCAGCTGCCAAAACAGCCCGTGTCGTGCCCGTGGAACCCGCCGAAAAAGGCTTTTTCTCTTGGCTCAAGGGCCTGTTCGGCGTTACCGAAGCGGCGCCCGCCGCAGCCTTGGCCCCAGAAGTCAAAAAAGACGAACGCAGCGATACGCGCCGTGAGGAGCGCAGCGAGCGCGGTGGCCGAGATGGCCGGCGCGGCGGCCGGGGTGGACGCGGCGCAGAGGGTCGTGGCGAAGGCCGCGCCGGTGAAGGACGCGGCGAAGGCCGTCAGGACCAGCAGCGCGGAGAAGGGCGTGGTGGTGAAGGCCGCGGTGAGCGCGCTGAAGGCCGAAGTGAAGGACGTGGCGGCGAGCGCCGCGAACGCCAGGCTGAAGGCCGCGGCGACCGTGCGCCAGCGGAAGGCCGCGGCGAAGGAGCGCGCCAGGACCGTCCCGTCGGCGAAAGCCGCAACGAAGCACGCACTGAACGACCTGATCGCGCTGAAGGCCAAGGCGGCAACGAAGGCCGTGGCGACCGCAATCGCCGTGGTCGTGGCGAGCGCGGCGAGCGCGCCCCTCGTGATGCAGAACAGCAAGACCTCGCGCTTGCCAACCAGGCTGCGATGGCAGCGGCCATGGCCAGCGGCGATGCTCCGCAGCGCCAGGAGCGTCCGGCACCGGAGGCGGGTCGCGACGGCGAGCGCCAGGGCGGCCGCGCTGAAGGTCAGGGCCGCCGTGAACGCGGTGACCGTGGTGAGCGCGGCAATAGCCGCCGCAATGAGCGTCGTGACGAACGTCCCGGCGACGGCAGTGCAGCGGTGGTAGCCGGCAGCCAGGCTGACAGTTTTGACGCCGCCCATCCCGCCGTCCTGGCGGGACGGGACGAGGCCGGCAACCCGGTCGCACCCGCCTCATCCACTGACGCCCAGGTTCGGGCCGACGGGCAGGAAGAAGATCAGGGCCAGGACCGCGAGCCGCGTGACCGCCGCAGCCGTGACCGTTATGGCCGAGACCGCCGTGAGCGTTCAGAACGCGGCGACTTGCCTGCCGATAGCGTCGCTCCGAGCGCTGCACCTGCCGGAAATTTCGAGCCAAATCAGGCTGCGGCCCCTGCGAAAATTTCGCCAGCAGCGCCTGGATTGACAGCAGGCATGGAATCGGCCAAAGCGGTGTCTACAGCACCGTTTGCGCCAGCGCCAGCCGCTGCTCCAGCCCGCGTGGTGCCAATGCCGGTGGCTGTGCCTGCCGCCGCGCCCGCAGCACCAGCACGTGCCTTGCCGAAAGTACAGGCCTACGATTTGCCGTTGCAAGACCTGGCCCAGGTGGCCAGCGCTTCCGGTCTGCAATGGGTCAACTCGGACATCGGAAAAATCGCAGAAACACGCGCTGCGATGGCCGCCGAACCCAAGCCGATTCACGCCCCGCGCGTGCGCCCGCCAGCGCCCCCGCTCGACGCAAGTCCCCT
>JBKJZS010000078.1:0-2262 GCA_046714915.1 Polaromonas sp.
CCATGTTGCATGGGCATGAGTAGCTATTAAAAAATCAGCATCCTGGAAACAAGGCCGTCAACGCCACGCCCGGGTCGTCGGCCCGCATGAAGGCCTCACCCACCAGAAATGCCTGGACCCCGGCCTCCCGCAGACGCAACACGTCGGCGGGAGTTGAAATGCCTGACTCGGTGACCAGCAGGCGATCGGCCGGCACCTCTTTGAACAGGCCTAGCGTGGTGTCCAGTGAGACCTCAAAGGTCTGCAGGTTGCGGTTGTTGATGCCCAGCAGCGGTGTTTTTAGTTCGAGCGCCCGGTCCAGTTCGGCGCGATTGTGCACTTCCACCAGCACCGCCATGTCGAGCGAGAAAGCCAATGCCTCCAGCGCTTTCATCTGCGCGTCGTTCAGGCAGGCGGCAATCAGCAAAATGCAGTCAGCGCCCATGGCGCGCGATTCATAGACCTGGTAGGGGTCGACGATGAAGTCTTTGCGCAGCACTGGCAGGCTGCAGGAGGCCCTGGCCTGCTTCAGGTAGTCGACGCTGCCCTGAAAAAAATCTGTGTCAGTGAGCACCGACAAACACGCTGCGCCATGCTCGGCATAACTTTGGGCAATGTCCGCCGGAATAAAATCGGCCCGCAACACCCCTTGGGAGGGGCTGGCTTTCTTGATCTCGGCAATCACGGCCGGCCCGCCGGCAGCGATTTTGGCGCGCAAGGCGCCGACAAAATCCCGCGTCAAGACGCGCGACTCGGCATCGGCGCGCATCGCGGCCAGCGGTTTGCGCTTGATCGCTGCGGCGACTTCTTCGTGCTTGGCGGCAACAATTTTGTTCAGGATGTCAGACATGGAGGTTCAGCTTGCCAGTGAGGCGGTGGTGGAAATAAGCTGGTCCAGCTTGCTTTTGGCGGCGCCAGATTCGATGGCCTTGCGGGCCAGCGCTATGCCAGACATCATGGTCGTAGCCACATTGGCGGCATAAAGCGCTGCACCGGCATTGAGAATGACGATGTCGCGCGCTGCGCCCGGCTCGTTGTTCAGCACGGCTTTGAGCATTTGCATGGACTGCTCGGGCGTTTCCACCCTGAGCGCGCGGTTGCTGGCCATGGCCAGACCAAAGTCTTCGGGGTGCATTTCGTACTCGGTGATCGCGCCATTTTTAAGCTCGCCCACCACCGTCGCCGCCCCCAGGCTGACCTCGTCCATACCATCCTTGCCATAGACCACCAGCGCATGTTCGGCGCCCAGTCGCTGAAGCGCCCGCACCTGAATGCCGCCCAGGTCAGGGTGGAAGACCCCCATCAGGATATTCGGCGCACCCGCCGGGTTGGTCAGCGGTCCCAGGATATTGAAGATGGTGCGAACGCCCAGCTCCTTGCGAATGGGCGCGACGTTTTTCATCGCCGGGTGGTGGTTTGGCGCAAACATGAAGCCGACGCCCACGTCCTCGATACATTTCGCAATCGCTTCGGGGGACAGGTTGATGTTGATGCCCAGGGCTTCGAGCACGTCAGCACTGCCGGACTTGCTGCTGACGCTGCGCCCGCCATGTTTGCTGACCTTGGCGCCGGCCGCCGCCGCGACGAACATCGAACAGGTGGAAATGTTGAAGGTATGCGAGCCATCGCCGCCGGTACCGACGATGTCCACCAGGTGCGTTTTATCGGCCACATGAACCTTGGTGGAGAACTCGCGCATGACCTGGGCGGCGGCGGTGATCTCGCCAATCGTCTCCTTCTTGACCCGCAGGCCGGTGATCAGCGCCGCCATCATCACCGGTGACATCTCGCCGCTCATGATCAGCCGCATGATGTGCAGCATCTCGTCGTGAAAAATTTCGCGGTGCTCAATGGTCCGCTGCAGGGCTTCCTGCGGGGTTATTTTGTGGGTATTCGGCATGAGGGTGCTCCTTGCATGTTTCTTGTTACTTTGAAAGTGACCGGGTTTCAGGTCGCAGGATGTTCGGAAAAAGCCAGCTTGAGACCAAACCCGAAGAACATCAGGCCGGCAGCACGCTCCAGCCAGCGCAGGCGGGTCTGCATCACCCCCACGCGTCGCGCCAGCCAGGCGGCGGCCAGCGCCCACGCGATGTTTATCCAGAGGCTGTTGAAATTGAACAGCAGGCCAAGCAGCAAAAACGCCAGCGGCTTGTTCTCGACGCGGGGCGCGATGAACTGCGGCATAAAAGCCAGAAAGAACAAGGCGACTTTGGGATTAAGCGCATTGGTCCAGAAGCCCTGAAAAAATATGCTTTTTAAGGCTGAAACGCCCGCATGTCGGGC
>JBKJZS010000079.1:0-4700 GCA_046714915.1 Polaromonas sp.
AAATTGGGTTGCGCGTTGTCCATGTCCAGCGCCATGGAGTTGGCGCAAGGCATGCCCGCTTCGGCCATAGCGGTCACTGCAGCGATCTTTGCCCCGGAACCTGGACACACATAGCTGGCCACAGCCAACTGCATGAACAGCAAGCTGACCAGCGCGAATAGCGCTGTGATCAGACGGGAGCGACGATTCCAGGTCATGGAAGCAATTGAGAACGAGCGCGATGTAAGTTGCGGGGATATTTAGTCTATCTGAATTGATCCAGACCAGCGACAAAAGTTCTCAACGACGGCGAACTGCTGCTCATCCTCCGGCGCTGTCGGTCCGCGGCGCTCAAGGAGGATGGCGTCGTTGCAGCGCCGCTCCCGTCGAGGTTCTTCATTCCAGCGGCCTACTGCCGATAAGGCAATTATCCAAGGGCTTATGCGACGGAGCGGCTTAATGCAGAGTCGGTACCGATTTGCTATTATTTTAATAGCTATTTGCGCCCATGGTTAAAGGGCTACAGGAACTTTTTACACATATCCCAGCGTCAGCGCCTGGGACCGGTGCGGCAGCCCGTGCTATGGTTGCGCATGCCCAAGACCATACGCTACACCCTGCTCTCACTGCGCGATCTCGCGGTCTCTGCCGGCCCTTTTTTACTGCTGGCCGTGGGCTTGCTGCTACTGGCCTACGCCTGGCTGGACCCGAACCCGCCCAAGCGCGTGACGCTGGCCACCGGCCCGGCGCAAAGCGCGTATGAAGAATTTGGCAAGCGTTACGCCGAAATCCTGGCCGAAAACGGCATTGAGGTCGTGCTACTTCCCTCCCAGGGTTCGGCGCACAACCTGCAATTACTGCGCGAAGGCAAAGCCGACCTCGGTTTTGTGCAGGGCGGCACCAGCGAGGAGCGGACCAAAGACGAAGAAAGCCTGGAATCGCTGGGCAGTTTGTTTGTCGAACCTGTGTGGCTGTTTTACCGCGAAGACGCCGTCCGTAAAGTAACGCCCACTGTGGCGCTCAACGCGCTGCCCCAGTTGCAGGGCTTGCGTGTCAACATCGGTACCGCCGGCAGCGGCATTCCCAGCCTGATGAACAAGCTGCTGGCCAGCAACAAGGTCGACATTGCCACCTTGACGACTTCCGAACTTGAGCAGACGCCGGCGACAGTGGCCTTCCTGGAAGGCAAGATCGACGCCATTGTTTTTGCATCGGCGCCCGAATCCCTGATGGTGCAAATGCTGCTGCAAACCCCCGGCGTCCGGCTGATGGACTTTCCGCAAAGCGAGGCCTACTCGCGGCGCTTTGCCTTCCTGACACCGGTTCTGCTGCCACGTGGCGTGGTGGACCTGGCGGCCAACATCCCGCCACAGGACGTACGGCTGGTGGCGCCCACCACCGCATTGATCAATCGAAAGGACACGCACCCGGCCCTGCTGCAGCTGTTCGTGCAGGCAGGCAACCAGATCCACGGCAGCGCGGGCTGGTTCAAACGGGCCCGCGAGTACCCCAATATGGCAAACAACGAACTGCCGATTGCTGCCGAAGCCGAACGCAGCATCAAGAACAACAAGCCCTTTTTGCAGCGTTATCTGCCCTTCTGGGTCGCCAACCTGGTCGAGCGCATGTGGCTGGTGATGGGCATCATCATTGCGGTGCTGCTGCCGCTGTCGCGCATCGTGCCGCCGCTCTATGAGTTTCGCGTGCGCTCGCGCATCTTCAAATGGTATGGCCAGCTCCGGGACATCGAAAACCGCATTGAAAGCACCGGCGACAACAAGGCGCTGCTCGAAGAACTCAACAGCCTGGAAAGCCGCGCCGAAAAAACCAGCGTACCGCTGTCCTACACCAACGAGCTGTATGCGCTGCGCAGCAACATTCATCTTGTGCGCAAGAAGCTGCTGAGGTTGTAGCGGCTTTGAACCCCTGACTTCAGCCAAGCACAGACGGTCAAGCGCAAGTCGGCAAATGACTGCAGCAGCTTGCAAGCGCTCAATCAATGGCATCGAGTGGCTACTGATCCTCTCCAAATTCACGCAGCGTCATCCCGGACTCGATCCGGGATCCAGCTTCGCAAGAAGCAGCGCCACTGGAGCGCAGCGGTGGATCCCGGCTCCCCGCCACTGCAAGATCAGCCCCACATCCAGCCGCCCCCTCCGCTTATGGCGGGAGTCACGTCGGTGGACACTGCGAAGGGACCGCTTGCCGTCTGCGCGTCTCGCTCCTCCAGCCAGGCGGCGATGGTCCGGCCCGTCAGATCATGACCGAGCACCAGCCGCAACTGCACACCGCCATGCAGCCGGGCCGCGGCTAGCGTGGTGGTTGCCAGCGGCAACCGCGTCTGGAGCGCTTTCGCCAACGCATCCTGTCCGGCCCCAAACTGGATCTCCGTCTTCACCTGGCGGTACGGCCGGACATTGGTCAGCCGCGCGGTGATAACCCCGGTGTCCGCCAGCCGGTCCGCCGTGCGACGGGCCAGGTTGGTGATACCGACGCCGTTGGCCACCTCGAGCCGCACGCCACGCAATGTATCGCCCGACGCCCCGGCCGCCGCAACCGGCGTTTCGCGCACGGTTGCCACAGGCGGCAGAGGGGCCGCAGTCGCCAGGGTCACCCCTTTCGCGGCGGATTTCTCGCCAGCCGGCTGATGTTGAGCGGCCGGCACTGTCTGAACCGCTGCTTGAAGCGTTTCGGTCGGTTGAATCACCGGGACTGCTTAGGCCTGCTGCACGGCTTGCCGCGGCGCGGTCGTTTGCAATTCATAGATCTGGGGCGCCACGCTCACCAGGCGGGCGCCGGGGCGGGACATTTCCACGGCGTCTCCTGACGCGGTCGGGATGTCGGCTTCCGCCTGCGTTGCGGCAGCCTTGCGCTTCGCTTGCGCCAATAACGCCAGGTTTTGCTGCGTCTGCGTGCTCCCGGGGCTCAACTGCTGCGCGCTCTGAAGCTGAAACCCGGCCTCGTCCAGTCGGTCCGCACGCAGCAAGGCGTAGCCGGCGTTGTTGTACAAGTGCGGGGCCTCGGGCGCCAGCGCGATAGCTCGGGCAAACAGGGCCAGCGCCTCGTCCGTGCGCCCATCCTGCGCATGAATCACACCCAGTCCATTCAGTGCGCCGACATGCCTGGGCTCCAGGCGCAACACCTGTTCGTAGTGCACGGCGGCCTGCCCCAATTGGCCGAGGCCATGCGCCGCCCGGCCCTGCACATAAGCCACCTCCGCCGAAGACGCGCCGGGGGGCAAGACCGGTGCGCCGGCTATCCGCACCGGCACGCCAGTGTTCGAGGTCAGCCCCTTCGGTCCCGTCACGGGGCCCTGCGACAGGGTGGCCGGTGGTCTGGCCATCTGGGCGCAGGCCATCAGGGTACCCAACACCGACACGGTGGCGACTGTCTTGAATGTGCGTTTCATGGTGTTCTCTCCTGGTGCGGGCTTCATGTCGAAGTCAATGGCGGGGTTAGTTGGAGCCGCCCATCGAGGGCAGCAGCGTGCGGTAGATGCTGATCATGGCGGGGCCCATCAGCACCAGCATCAGCGAAGGAAAGATAAAGAAAATCAACGGAAACAGCAGCTTCAGCGGAATTTTTGCCGCCGTTTCCTCGGCACGCAGCCGACGGTGTGTGCGCATGGTTTCCGCCTGCACGCGCAGTGCGTCGGCCACATTGGTGCCAAACCGGTCGGACTGCACCAGCATCGCCACGAAGGACGAAATGTCGTCCACTCCGCTGCGCACCGCCAGGTTGCGCAGCGCATGTTCGCGCTTCACGCCCATCCGCAACTCCAGCGCCACCAGGTTCAATTCATCGGCCAGTGCCTCGCTTCGCAGGCCGATCTCGCCGGCCGCGCGGTTCATCGCCGCATCAAGCCCCAGGCCCGCCTCCACGCACACCAGCATCAGGTCCAGCGCGTCCGGCAGGGCTTCCATCAACTCGCGCTGTCGGCGGCGCATGGCGCTGGACAGCACCATGTTCGGCAGGTAGTAACCGATGGACGCCAGCAACAGCAGGATCAGCACTTGGGTGTTCAACGTCAACTCTACCGAAGTGATGCCCTGGTACACCACGAACAAACCGGGCAGCAGCAGCGCCAGCACCGTCTTGGCGGCAAAGAAAATTACCGGCCAGCTGGCGTCGCGCAGCCCGGCCTGCATGAATCGCACCCGCAGGCTGGAGGCTTCCCAGCCCTCCTTGGGCGCGGACAGTTTGGCCATCGGCCCCACCACCTTGACCACCCTGGCCTGCCATTCGCTGGCGCCAGTCAGGCTCTTTTCACCGCCGCCCTCGTCCAGCAGGCTCAGCCGCAGCTTGACGGCCTCTCGCCGGTTCAGCCATATTCCCGCCCCCAGGGCCACCCCGGTCACGGACAGAAACACCAGCACAAGAATGATTATTTGCATGTCCATGGGAACTCCTTACACGCGGATCTTGATGATCCGCCACATCGCAAAAATCCCGATCACCATCATCACCATCGCGCCGATCACGAGGCGAATGCCCGCCGCATCAGTGAACAGCACGGCCAGGTATTTCGGGTTGAGGAGCTGGATCGCGCCAGCCACACAAAACGGCAGCCCGGTCAGAATCCACGCCGACAGCTTGCCCTCGGCGGCCAGCACACGCACCTTGGCAAACAGCTTGAAACGCTCGCGCACCAGTTCGGAGAGCTTGTCCAGCAGTTCGGCCAGGTTGCCGCCGGTTTCGCGCTGGATGATCACCGCCATCAC
>JBKJZS010000080.1:0-2587 GCA_046714915.1 Polaromonas sp.
GTGCTGACCGCCGACAGCGCCAATTCCATTGCCGTCGGCAAGGTGTTCTGCGCCAGCGACGTGGTGCGCCACATCAGCTTTACCGGCTCCACCGAAGTCGGCCGCATCCTGATGGCGCAGAGCGCCCCATCCGTCAAAAAACTCTCCCTGGAACTGGGCGGCAACGCGCCCTTCATCGTGTTTGACGATGCTGACATCGACTCGGCCGTTGAAGGCGCCATGGCAAGCAAGTACCGCAACGCCGGCCAGACCTGCGTGTGTGCCAACCGCATCTATGTGCAGGACGCGGTTTACGACCAGTTTGTTGAAAAATTTGCCGCCAAGGTCAAGCTGCTGAAGGTCGGCAATGGTTTTGAAGACGGCGTGGCCCAAGGCCCGCTAATTGAAGACGCCGCGGTTGACAAGGTGCAGCGCCATGTGGCCGATGCGATTGCCAGGGGGGGCAAGCTGCTGGTGGGCGGCCGCAAGCTGGACGGCCAGTTTTTTGAGCCAACGGTGGTGTCGGAAGCCACGGCCGACATGCTGTGCGCCAAAGAAGAAACCTTTGGCCCGTTAGCCCCCGTGTTCCGCTTCAAAGCCGAGCAGGAAGCCATCGACGCGGCCAACAACACCGAGTTTGGGCTGGCCAGCTATTTCTACACCCGCGATGTCGGCCGCATTTTCCGCGTGGCCGAAGCGCTGGAGTACGGCATGGTCGGTATCAACGTCGGTGTGATTGCCACCGAGCACGTGCCTTTCGGCGGCGTCAAGCAGTCGGGTCTGGGCCGCGAAGGCTCGAGGCACGGCATGGAAGAATACATTGAGATGAAATACCTTTGCGTGGGGGACATCCTGAAGTAATTCAAGGATTGCCGCGCCCTGCCGTCCCGCATTTCGCTATCCATTTAATAGCGTCATGCGAAGCTTCAGCGGGCCATTCAGTCCTGTTTCTTGCACAGAATGCTCGCTGCACATCGCCAGCGCACGCATCACGGCCGCGGTCCGGGTTTCCACGCCGAGCTTCACGTAGATATGCTCCAGGTGCTTTTGCACCGTGCGCGGGCTGATCGACAGCAACGCGGCGATTTCGGCATCGGTCTTGCCACAAGACAGCCAGTACATCACATCGCCTTCACGCAGCGTCAGGCCTTCGGGCAGCGGATCGGGTTGGACCGGCGCCAGCGCTACGTCCTTCTGCGTGGCCGATGAAGATTCAGCGGCGACGCAAGCCTGCCGGTACAGAAAGGCCAGGTGCGGCCGCAGCAAATCGAGACGCTCGCGGTCGCGCTCGCTGAAATCGAGCCCGCGCCGGTTAAGCACGATGCTGACCAGCGTGCGGCCGTCCATGAAAAGCGGCACCGCGACCACATATTCAAGCCCGATGCGCCGGTAGTACTCCGCGTAGAGCGCCGTGCTGTGAAAGTCGCGCCGGCTCAACGCATCCGACATGCGGTGCGTGGCACGGCCGCCCCCCAGGCCGTGGTGCAGCACCAGCGGATGCTCGAAGAAGTGCCGGTCGAAGCTGGCGATGTCGTCGGCACCGAGCCGCTGGCCGGGCAGGCCGACCACCTGGCGATGGCCGGTGACCAGATCGCAGACCGACAGCGTGGTGAGCTCGGAAGGCACGAAGTCGTTGATCGCCGTCACCGAGGCCCGAGCGAAGCATTCGAGATCGCCCGATTCCGCCTCGAGCCGCGCCAGCAGGCGCAGGGCGCCGGCGTAGTCGTTGCGGGTCAGGTGGTTCATTGCGCATCCCTTCGCGAGGCATACGCATTGCTGCGTATGGAGCTTGCGGCCGCCTCGCGCGATGATGCGCCAACAGGCCGCCGATCCCAGTTTAGAGTATAGGGAGCGGCCCCAGACACCGCAAGTCGGCGGTAAGGAGCGGATCATGGCTATCGAGGAATCGAAGCTGAATGCGTTCATGGGCAATTTCCAGGACCTCGGCGCCGTCATGCATGCGGCGACCAGCGCTGCCGGCCTGCCAATTTCAGGCTTGCGGATGCGATCGCGCCAGAATTCCTATGGAGGTGAATCATGGCTGGACTGACCACAGAAACGCTGGGCAACTTCAGGTCGACGCTGCGCGGACCGATGCTGCAGCCGGGCGACGACGGCTACGACAGCGCGCGCAGCATCTGGAACGCGATGATCGACCGCCGCCCGGCGCTGATCGTGCGCGCTGTAGGCGCGGCCGACGTCATGGCGTCGGTCAATTTCGCGCGCCAGCACGAACTGCTGCTGGCGGTGCGCGGCGGCGGCCACAATATCGCCGGTAATGCGGTCTGCGACGACGGCCTGATGCTCGACCTGTCGCTGATGAAGTCGGTCCAGATCGCGCCGACTTCCCGGCGCGCCTATGTGGAGGCCGGCGCTACGCTGCACGACTTCGACCACGAGGCGCAGGCCTTCGGGCTGGCGACGCCACTCGGCATCAACTCGACCACCGGGGTCGCCGGCCTGACGCTGGGCGGCGGCTTCGGCTGGCTCAGCCGCCTGTACGGCCTGTCGGTCGACAACCTGGTCGCGGCCGATGTGGTCACCGCCGACGGCCAGCGGGTGCGGGCCGATGCCGACTCCCATCCCGACCTGTTCTGGGCGATACGCG
>JBKJZS010000081.1:0-10365 GCA_046714915.1 Polaromonas sp.
CACGTTATCCCCGCCAAAGTGATGGCTGCAGACGTTAAAAACAGCTCTGTCAAAACCGTGCACGGAGCCAGCGTGGCGCTTGGCAAAGCAGGCGAGTTCGTCACCGTGGAAGAGTCCATGGTGCAAACCGCCAACATGGTTGCCACGAACGGCGTTGTCCACACTGTGGACCGCGTGATGATTCCCCCGAAAAAGCAATAATTGCTCAAACGGCAGGCTTTCACCGCCTGCCGTTTCTGCGCTGATCCCATTCTTTTCCGGCTCGCGCGCTCCTGCACCAGGCGCAATTCGCTATTAATTTAATAGCACTTCAATCTGAACAGTGGAGCCATCGTGGCTGCGCCGTGGGAAAAGACCATGCCCTTGCAAAAAAACATAGTTAATCGGCGTCAAGTCATGCTCGGCGCTACCGTGCTGGCAGCTAGCGCAGTTGCGCCCGCTTGGGCTCAGCCAGGCAAGGCCGTCAACGCCTCGCGCAGCCTGGTGGTGGCACAAATAGTTGACTATTCGCTGGCCCAGCAGGATGTGTCGAAAGACTTCCTGACCGGTTCACGCGCGGCTTGGCAAGACATAAATTTACGGGGTGGCATCCGGGGGCGCAAGGTCCAGCATCTGGCGCTGGAAACAGATGGCACACCCGCGAGTTTGCGCAGCGCCCTCAACGGCATCAGGGACAACCCGGCCTGCGTGGTGCTGTCTGGCAGCGTAGGCGACCAAATGGCTGGGCACGTTGTGGCTCAACTCAAGCAGGACGGCCTGGGCGTGGCCCACGTGGCACCGTGGCTGCAAAACGCCAGCCTGGAAATCGATGAACAGACTTTTCCGATCTTTGCAGCGCGCCAGGAGCAAATTGCCTACGCCCTCAAGACACTGTCGGTGATGGGCCTGCATGAGTTGGGCGCTGTTTATGCTTCCGCCCGAGCTTACACGGTTTACCACAGCGAAGTTGAGCGCATAGCAAGCAGCATGCAGCTCACGCTGCAATCTTTCCGCGGCGCCGAGAACCTGAGAGCCCTGGGACAAAAACTGACTTCCAGTACCCCGGCTATTTTGCTGTTTATTGGCGGTACGCCAGAACTGGCTGAATTTACACAGGGGCTGGAAAAACAGGCTCGTCAGCGCTGGATCGTGGCGCTGGCTGACGTTAACCTGCAAACCATGCAGCAAATGGGTGCCGCCCGCAACACCCCGGTCATTGCGACCCAACCGGTTCCCATGGTCAACGCCAATCTAGCCGTGGTGCGCTCGTATCGCGAGACGCTGGCCCGCCTCTTTGATGAGCCGCCTACCTCTTTGAGCCTCGCAGGCTACATAGCAGCCCGGTACACCTACGAAGTTCTTGCCGGTATCGATAGCACGCTGACACGCCAGAGTGTCTTGACTTCCTTTCAGCGCCGCGAAAATCTCGATGTGGGAGGGTTCCGCATCAAATTCAATCCGCAGCGGCGTAGCAGCACCTATGTCACGCAAAGCATGATGACGGTTGACGGCCGGCTGATCGGATAAATCCAGGATGCGGGTGCCACGTGAATGCTATGCTGAGCCTCAAAATAGACGCTCACAGATGCAAAATGGAACTCGCCTTGCTGCCGTGGACCTGGGGTCCAACAGCTTTCGCCTCGAAATAGGCCGCTTCGACCACGGGCGAATTCATCGCACCGAATACCTCAAGGAAACAGTCCGCCAGGGCAATGGCCTGGACAAGGACCGTAACCTCACCCCGGACGCCATGCAGCGCGGCCTGGATTGCCTGGCGCGCTTCGGCGAACGCCTGGCCGGCTTCAAAAAAGACGAAGTGCGCGCGGTCGCCACCCAGACACTGCGGGAAGCCCGCAACCGTGACGAGTTCTTGCTGCGCGCCCACCAGGTGCTGGGCTTTCCCATCGACGTGATTTCCGGCCGCGAAGAAGCTCGCTTGATTTACCAGGGCGTGGCCCACATGCTGCCGCAGTCCGATGAGCGGCGCCTGGTGGTCGATATCGGCGGCCGATCCACTGAAATGATTCTGGGCAAAGGCCTGGATGCCCTGACGATGGAGTCCTACCGGGTCGGCAGTGTGGCCTGGTCCATGAAATATTTTCCGGATGGCCAGTTCAGTGCCCGTGCTTTTCAGACGGCAGAAGTAGCGGCCAAGGCGGTACTGGACGAAGCCATCAACACCTACCGCGCCGGCAGCTGGGACATCGCTTATGGCTCATCCGGCACGATTGGCGCCGTCAGCGATGTGCTCGGCGCCGCAGGCTGGCCAGTGGGCTTGGTCACGCGCGACGGGCTGGATTGGCTGCTGGACCGACTACTCAAGGCCCAAAGCGCAGACCGCCTGAAGCTCGATGGCATGAGGGACGACCGGCGGGCCGTGATTGGCGGCGGCGTCAGCGTGCTGCGGGCCGCCTTTGAGCTATTGGGCATAGAGCGAATGCATGCAGCCCAAGGCGCCTTGCGCCATGGCGTGTTGTATGACCTGCTGGACCGCGAACAGGACACGACCGATCTGCGCTCGACCACGGTGCAGCGCTTGGCCCTGAAATTTGAGGTCGATACGCATCAGGCCCAACGCGTGAGCAAGGTTGCCCGAATCCTTTTTCAGCAAGCCAGCAACGGTCTGTCGCCGGCCGAGCTGGCGCGTTTTCAGCGCAAGCTGGACTGGGCCGCCCAGTTGCATGAAATCGGCAGCCACATAGCGCACAGCGACTATCACAAGCATGGCGCCTATATCCTGGACAATGCAGACGCACCGGGCTTTACGTTGCCTGAACTGCATCGCTTGAGCCTGCTGGTGCTGGGACACCGCGGCAAGCTGCGCAAACTGGACGCCGACTTCGAAGACGAAGTGTTTGTGCAGCAACTGCTCTGCATGCGGCTGGCCGTGATTCTGTGCCATGCACGGCGCGAACCCGACTTCAAAGGCATGCAGATCCAAAGCGCCGCCAGCGGTCACCGCTTTATGCTGACTTGCCGCGCCGGCTGGGCCGCCACCTACCCGCAGTCTGCGCATCTGCTGCGCGAGGAAGTGCTGGCCTGGCAAAAAATACCCCGGACATTGGTGATCGCCGGAATGTAGTCCTGTTGAATTGACTGGCCTTTCAAGAACGATATAAACTATATACACCGTTTATTCAGAAAGGACTTCAATCATGGCAATTGCAAAAAAAACTGCGACTCCCCTAAAAACAGGCGTCGCGTCCAAAAAATCGCCTTCCAAACGCCCCGCTGCCCCGTCCACCGCCCAGAAGGTACCCGGAGTCAAAAAGGCCGGCGCGCCAACTGGCGTCGCGAAAAAGCCGACCGCCAAACCGGCCGTGCCTCATGCAGCACCCAAGCTTGAGAAAACCAGCAAAGCCAAAAAGCCCAAGCTGGTTCGCGACAGCTTCACGATTCCCAAGGCCGAGTATGTGGTGCTCGACGAACTCAAGCAGCGTGCCGCTCAGCTGGCCCGCCCCGTCAAAAAGAGTGAGCTGCTCAGGGCCGGAATCAAGGCTCTTGCGGCAATGCCGGACGCCGCCTTTCTGACGGCGCTTGGCAATGTTCCAGCCATCAAGACCGGCCGCCCTGCACTGGGTGCCTGATCCTCAACCAGCGCCCTTGACCCCCTGGGGGATGGGTCAGAGCACTTCAGGCGATTGCACCGTGACCACCACAGTCTTTGAACCACCCATGCGTTCCCGGCTGCGCAGCCACCAGACTGCGCCCTTTTTCACCGTGCACTCGCTTTCCTGCAAACCCAGCAACTGGGCAATGATCTGTCCCAGTGTGGGTTGATGCCCGATGACCAGAATCGGAAGTTTGTTGATCGGCCATTGAACCAGTTCGAGCAGTTGCGAGGGTGGTGCATCAGGGCCAAGTTCTGCGCGGATCTTGTATTTGCGTCCCAGCGCCAGCGCCGTCTGTTCGCAACGGCGCGCCGGGCTCACCAGGATACGCGCGCCTTCCGGCAACTGCCGGTCCAGCCAGCCGGCGATCCGCGCGGCCTGCTTCTCCCCACGGGGTGTCAGCGAGCGTTCCAGGTCGCTGACACCGTGGGAAGCGCCGGGTTGCCAGTCTTCAGCCTCTGCATGACGCCACAAAATGAGGTCCATCGCCGACCTACCTGTCCATCGCTTCGCTGCCGACCGAATAGCGTGCCATCAGCGCGGCCTGCGCGCCATGTTGTTCGCCCGACCCCGATGCCTTAACCTGCAAGTAAGTCCCGTCGGGCTGCAGATCCCAGGCGTCCCGCCCATCATGCAGATAAGCAACCAGGCATTCGTCAATGATGCGCTGGCGAAGCAGCGGATCGGTCACGGTCCAGGCCAGCTCGACGCGCCTGAGCATGTTGCGGTTCATCCAGTCGGCGCTCGACAGGTAAAGTGTTTCTTCATCGGCGCAGCGGAAATAAAAGACGCGCGAGTGCTCGAGAAAACGGCCAATGATGGAACGTACCCGGATGTTGTCGGTGACGCCCGGAACCTGTGCGGGCAACATGCAGGCGCCCCGAATCACCAGATCAATCTTCACGCCGCGCTGCCCGGCGCGGACCAAGGCCAGCATCAGGGTCTCGTCGGTCAGCGCGTTCATTTTGGCGACGATGCGGGTGTCTTTCCCGAGTGCGGCGGCCTCGCCGAGTGCATCTATTTTTTCGACCAGTTTGCGTTGCAACTGGAACGGTGCCAAAAGCAGGCGATGCAACTTCGGCAATTTGCTATGACTGGCCAGATGCACAAAAACATTGTCAATATCCGCCGTCAATGCCGGATCGGCCGAAAGATAGCTGACATCGGTGTACAGGCGGGCGGTTCTGGGGTTGTAGTTGCCGGTTGACAGGTGCGCATACCGTTTCAGGTGCTGGCCTTCGCGTCGTGTGATTAGCAGCATTTTGGCGTGTGTCTTGAGCCCGACCACACCATAGACCACCTGAGCGCCGATGGACTCCAGCATTTCGGCCCAGTTGATATTGGCCTCCTCGTCAAAGCGGGCTTTGAGCTCCAGCACCACCATGACTTCCTTGCCGCGCCGCACCGCCTCCCGCAACAAGGCCATCAATTCGGAGTCCGAACCGGTGCGGTAAATGGTTAGCTTGATTGCCAGCACCTGAGGATCGTTGACCGCTTCACGCAGGAAATCGAGCACGCCGTCAAAACTTTCGAAAGGCTGATGGACAGACACATCCCCCTGTTTGAGTCGCTCAAAAAATGACTGCCCAGGTACCAGCTGCGTCGGGTAGCAGGCCTTGTAGGGGGGGAATAAAAGCCGCGGGTCATTCACCAGATCGACCAGCTGTGTCAGGCGAACCAGATTGACCAGGCCATGCACGCGGTAGAGGGCGAGCGCCGGTAAATTGAACTGCTGGAGCAAGAACCTCGACAGGTGTTCGGAGCAGCCGGCTGAGACTTCCAGCCGCACAGCCTGACCGTAGTGACGTTGCTCCAGACCCAGACGCAATGCAGTGCGCAGGTTCTTGACGTCGTCTTCGTCGACCGCCAGATCGGAGTGGCGAGTCACGCGAAACTGGGAAAACTGCCCGACCTCACGGCCGGGAAACAGCTCGCTCAGGTGGGAACGAATCACGCTGGACAGAGACACGAAACATTTGTATTTGCCCGAGACCTTGTCTGGCATGCGTATCAGCCGCGGCAACACCCGGGGAACTTTGACGATGGCAATATCGTTCTCGCGGCCGAACGCATCGCGGCCGCCCAGCCGAACGATGAAGTTGAGCGACTTGTTGGCAACCTGCGGAAAAGGGTGTGAGGGATCCAACCCCACCGGAATCAGAAGCGGCCTGACCTCGCGTTCAAAGTAGGCACGAACCCATTGCCTCTGCGCCGGGTTTCGGTCGCCGTGCGAAACCACTTTGATGCCCTGCTTTTCGAACTCCGGCGTCAGCTCATCGTTGTACAACGCATATTGGCGCGCCACCATGTCATGGGCCGCCTCAGCCAGCGCCTTAAAGGATTCTGCGGTGTATGTGCCTTTCGGGTCCCCGTTCTGGGCGGCCGTCAGATGCAGGGCAGCGCGCACTTCAAAAAACTCATCCAGGTTGGACGAAACAATACACAGAAATCTCAAGCGCTCCAGCAACGGCACATCCGGTCGCTTGGCCCAGTCCAGCACCCTCTCATTGAACGCAAGAATACTGTGGTCACGGTCGAGAAATCGGACGACGGGTGGAACAGCAACTGATGGCGACGCGGCGGGATTGGGCATGCAGACTGTAATAATTCTGTAATTAAACTGACTTGTGAGTGTTGTGGGTTTTTATGACAACAGTGTGACAGGGCTTTTTGCTAAAGGGCGTCCGCAGTTATCAAGCTGCTGTCAGCTTTCGTTTGAGCCAACACCAGGTGCCCTTCAAACAGCTGCGCCGCATGCGCCCAGCTGAAATCCAGCGCACGAAGGCGCGCTTCGTGCCGTGGAACTGTCATCGCGCCATAACAAGCCTGTTTCAGATCCTGATGCATGACACCGCCGTGACAGCTACCGTCCTGCTTGCCCAGCACCTCCAGCGGGCCATCGACCGGGAAGGCCGCCACCGGAGTGCCGCTGGCCATGGCTTCCAGCATCACCAGACCAAAGGTTTCTGACTTACTGGGAAAAACGAACACATCAGCCGCGGCGTAGACCTTGGCCAGCTCGTCGCGGGGCAGCACGCCCAACCAGCGTACCTGCGGGTAGCGCTCTTTCAGCGACGCTTCCAGCGGGCCAACGCCACAGACGACCTTGGTGCCTGGGATGTCCAGTTGCAGAAATGCGTCAATGTTCTTTTCATAGGAGACCCGGCCCACAAACAGGGACACCGGCCTGGCCAGCCTGCCGACGGGCGGGTACAGCCGGGACTGCGGCTGAAATGAAAATAGCTGCGTGTCCACGCCGTGGGTCCAGCTGCGCAGACGACGAAAACCCCGCTGTTGCAGCATGCGCAGCACCCCGTTGGTCGGCACCATCACCCCTGAAGACGGTTTGTGAAAATGGCGGAACAAGGCATAACCCCAGGACAGCGGGATTCTTAAAGCGGCGTTCAGAATTTCCGGGAACTTGGTGTGAAATGCCGTGGTGAAGCACAACCCATGTTGAACGCAGTAGCCACGTGCGGCCCAGCCCAGCGGGCCTTCAGTGGCCAGGTGAATGGCATCGGGTTGCATGACAGTCAGCTTTTCGCCCAGCAAGGCCTTGGGGCGAATTGCCAGGTCAATGCCGGCATACCCCGGGCAAGGTCGCGTTTTGAACATGCCCGGGTGTATGACTTCGACTTGATGCCCGAGTTTTTCCAGCTCAAGCACCAGTTCCACCAGCGTGGTGACGACACCGTTGACCTGTGGCAGCCAGGCGTCGGTGATCAGCGCGATTTTCATGCAGTCACCGCGCTGGCGACGTGGCCGCGGCCCTGGGTCTCGTGAGACGGCGCCCAGTGCAGCAACTCCAGCGTGCCGTCGAAGTGTTCGACCAGCGCGGTGCGGCTTTCGACCCAGTCACCGTCGTTGCAATACAGCGTGCCATTGATCTCGCGCATCTCGGCGCGGTGAATGTGGCCGCAGACCACGCCCTGGTGGCCGCGGCGGCGCGCTTCGCTGGCGACGGCGACTTCGAAATCCGTCACGTAGTTCAGCGCGCTTTTGACTTTTTGCTTGAGGTAGGCCGACAAGGACCAGTACGGCAAGCCCATGCGCGTGCGCAGGCTGTTCAGGTAGCGGTTGAGTTTGAGCGTGAACTCATAGAGGTTGTCGCCCACATAGGCCAGCCACTTGGCGCATTGCACAACCGCGTCGAAATAGTCACCGTGAACCACCCACAAATTGCGGCCGTCGGCCGTGGTGTGGACGGCTTCGTCAAGGACTTCGATGCCGCCGAACTGGTGGCCGATAAATTCACGCGCAAACTCATCATGGTTGCCAGGCACATACACAACGCGGCAGCCTTTGCGGGCGCGCCGCAGCAGCTTTTGCACCACGTCGTTGTGCGACTGCGGCCAGTACCATTTGCGCCGCAGCTGCCAGCCGTCCACAATGTCGCCGACCAGATACAGGTAGTCGCTGGGGTGGGCTTTAAGAAAGTCCAGCAGCGCGGCGGCCTGGCAGCCGGGTGTGCCCAGATGCAGGTCGGAAATGAAAATGGCGCGGTAGCGCCGGCGCAGCGCGGCGTCGTCATGGTCGTCGTCCTGATCTGGCGCGCCGCCATGGTTCAGCGGGCCGAGTTTGTCAAACAGCGTGCGCATCAGTCCCCCTGCCGGAAAAATGCTTGCGATAACGCGGCGGCAAATCGGCAATGCGCATCATCATCGGCAGGTCGGCGGAGTTGAAGTCGGGGTCCCAGGCCGGCGCACCGAGCACCTTGGCGCCCAGGCGCAGATAACCCTTGATCAGTGCCGGTGGCTCGACGTCCAGCGAATCATCGAGCCGATCGACCGGCAGGGGCAGCCGCGGCGTCACGTGGTACTCGATAGGCGCCAGGTGGTTTTGCCGGACCTGGCGCCAGATGCTGGCGGCCGCCTGGCCGCTGGACGCACCGGTGTGCTGCATAGGAATACTCGCGCAGCCGATCATGGTGTCGAGCTGGTTGCGCGCCATGAACTCGGCCAGCGCGCCCCACAAGGCCAGGATCACACCGCCGTGGCGATGCTCGGCATGCACACAGCTGCGGCCCAGCTCGACCATGCGCGCGCGCAGAAAACGCAGACGCGTCAGGTCAAACTCGGTGTCGCTGTAGGTGCTGCCTACTCGTTTGGCCTGGGTTGGCGTCAGCACACGGTAGGTGCCTATGACTTCCTGGCTGGCTTCGTCGCGCACCAGCAGGTGTTCGCAGAAATCGTCGAACAGGTCGATGTCGTGGCCCGGCACCGTGTTGGGCAGCGTGGCCCCCATTTCGGTGGCGAAGACCTGGTACCTCAGGCGCTGCGCCTGCCGGACCTCGTCCTGGTGCCTGGCCCAGCCAACCTGGATTTTCCCCACGGCAGGCCTTTGAACAGCGGCTGGACCGACAGCATGAGAGCTTTGATGAAGTAACCCCCGTGATAAATGCGGCGACGCGACGGGCGACAGGGCAAAAGTGGGATTGGGCAGTTCTTTCATGGTGGACTCCTTGTTGTCTTCTCGCAAAACGAAGTGAAAACGCTGTAAAAAGCCCCGTTGCAGGGGCTTTGAGATAACTGACTAAGTGCCGACCACGCCGCCGTCCGTGCGCCGGATGACGACGGTGGCCGAACGCGGTCGGCCACCGGCGGGGCCATCGGGCCAGTGGCTCACTGCTTTCGGCTGGGCCGGGTCGCCGCGTTCGCTGGCGGTTTCTCCGGGGTGCTGGATATTGATGAAAACCGCGCGGCGGTCCGGCGTGAAGGTCACACCGGTGATTTCGCAGCCAGCCGGTCCGGTCAGGAAGCGTTTGGTCTCGCCGGTCGCCGGGTCGGCGCAGAGCATCATGTTGTTGCCCATGCCGGTGTAAGCGCCCTTGTGCATGGCCGAGGTCGAAACGTCAGTCTGTATCCAGAGCAGGCCGCCGGCATCGAACTGCAAACCGTCGGGGCTGCCGTACATGTCGCCCTTGATGGTGCCGCGGTACTCGGCCTTGCCGGCATTGGGGTCACCGGCCAGCGCAAAGTGCATCCAGCGAAACTCCGTCGCGCTGGCGTCGCCGTCGGGCAGGCTGGTGGAAGCGCCCTGCCCCTTGCCTTCGCGCCAGCGAATGATGTGTCCCATGATGTTGTCGTTGCGCGGATTCGCAGCGTCAGCCATGCGGCCGGGCTGGCTGCCCTGCCCCCGGTTGCTGTTGTTGGTCAGCGTCACAAACACCTCGCCGGTGTTGGGGTGCACCGCGACCCACTCGGGCCGGTCCATCTTGGTGGCGCCCGCCACATCGGCCGCCTGACGGCACTTGACCACCACGTCTGCCTGGCTGGCAAAACCATTGGCGGCGGTCAGGCCGTCTTGCCCATGCACCAGCGGCAACCAGCGGCCATAACCCTGCTCGTCAAAACGGGCCACATACAGCGTGCCATGGTCCAGCAGCTCTTTATTAGCGCGGTAACCGCCGGGCTTGACCTTGTCGCGGCTGACAAACTTGTAGACGTATTCAAACCGCTCGTCGTCGCCCATGTACACCACCGCACGGCCATCGCGCGACAGCGTGGTGGTGGCGCCCTCGTGTTTGAAGCGGCCCAGCGCCGTGCGCTTGATCGGGGTTTGCGTCGGATCCTGCGGGTCGATCTCGACCACCCAGCCGAAGCGGTGCGGCTCGTTGGGGTTCTTCACCGCGTCAAACCGCTCGTCAAACTCATGCCAGCGGTAACCAAAACCTTTGGCGCTCATGCCGTATCGCGCCTCGTCCGGGCCGGGCTTGTCCTGGGTAGAAAAATAGCCGTTCCAGTTTTCTTCGCAGGTCAGAAACGTACCCCAGGGG
>JBKJZS010000082.1:0-1905 GCA_046714915.1 Polaromonas sp.
GCTTCGACAGGCTCAGCCCGAACGGCGGTGGGGGTGGCTACGCCGAGCTCAGCCCGAACGGTATTTCCCCCTCTGTCATTGCGGACCCGATCCGCAATCCATGGCTGCAAACCACCCCCGGTAGAACGCGTCCATGGATCCCGGATCCAGTCCAGCATGACAAGCTGCGGGCGACGAGGATTCACAAAGAACTCCTCCGCCTCATCCTCTGCCCCATCCTGTCAAACGCCAGATAAATCACCGGCGTTGTGAACAGCGTCAGCAGCTGGCTCACAATCAGCCCGCCAAAAATGGACAGGCCGAGGGGGCGGCGCAGCTCGGCACCTTCGCCCCAGCCGAGCATCAGCGGCACGGCCGCAAACATCGCCGCCAGCGTGGTCATGAGAATCGGGCGAAAGCGCAGCAGCGCTGCCTGATGAATGGCTTCCTGCGGTGACTTGCCTTCATTGCGCTCGGCGTCGATTGCAAAGTCGATCATCATGATGGCGTTCTTTTTCACAATGCCGATCAGCAAAATGATGCCGATGATGCCGATCACCCCGAGGTCCGAGCCGCTGATCATCAGCGCCAGCAACGCGCCCACGCCGGCCGAAGGCAGGGTGGACAGGATCGTCAGTGGGTGGATGTAGCTTTCGTACAGTACGCCCAGCACGATGTAGACGCAGACCACGGCGGCCAGGATCAGCCAAAGCTGATTCGACAGCGACGTCTGGTAAGCGCCCGCCGCGCCCAGAAAGGTCAGGGTCACGCTGGCGGGCAGGGCGACGTCTTTGGCAGCCTGTTTGATCTGATCGACCGCCTTGCCCAGCGAGACACCCGGCGCGGCGTCAAAGCCCAGCGTCGTGGCAGGGTACTGGGCTACACGGGTGATCTGCAGCGGCGCTGGCTGTTCGGTGATGGTGGCAATGCTGGAAAGCGGCGTGGTGGTGCCGGCGCCAGTCTTCAGCGGCAGGTTGCCCAGCGATGCCGCGGTCGTCAACTGGTCGGGCATGGCCTCGAGGATCACGCGGTACTGGTTGGTCTCGGTGAAAATCGTCGAGACGATGCGCTGGCCAAAGGCGCTGTACAGGGCATCGTCAATCGATGAAGTCGTGATGGCCAGGCGCGAGGCGGTGTCGCGGTCCACCTTGATGTAGGCCGAGGCGCCCTGGGCGTCTGCATCGGACGCAATATTGCGCAGCGCGGTGAGTTGCTGCATGCGCTGGGCCAGCCGGCTGGCCCACAGCGTCACGGTGGCGTTGTCTGAGCCTTCCAGCGAGACGCGAAACTGCGTCGGGCCGGTTTCGGCGTCAATCGTCAAATCCTGCGTGGGTTGCAGGTACATGGTGACGCCCGCCACCTGCGCCGCACGGCGTTGTAAGCGGTCCATGGTTTCCTGCTGGCCGGTGGTGCGCTCGCGCTTGAGGTTGATCAGCATGCGTCCGGTGTGCAGCATGGTGTTGTTGGCGGCGTCCACGCCGATGAACGAACTCAGGGTCGCGACATCGGGGTCTTCCAGAATCGCTCTGGCCGCCGCCTGCTGCAGCTCGGCCATGCGCGCATAAGACACCGACTGGGCCGTCTCTATCCGGGCTTGCAACTGGCCGGTGTCCTGCGTCGGAAAGAGGCCCTTCGGAATCAGCATGTACAGAAGGACGGTCAGCAACAGGGTGACCAGGGCCACCGCCAGCGTCGCACCCTGGCGCCTGAGCACCCAGCTCAGCCAGCGGTCATACCGCGTGATCACACCGTCAAAAAAACTTGCCAGACGCTGCGCAGTGCGCGACAGCGCAGGCCTTGCGGGTGCGGCCGCCAGCGCCGGGCCGCCCCAATGCAGGCCAGCCCCCTCGGGGGGCAGCGCCGTCTGCGAAGCGACCAGCGTGGGGGCTCTTTTTAACCAGCGCGCCGACATCATGGGTACCAGCG
>JBKJZS010000083.1:0-4335 GCA_046714915.1 Polaromonas sp.
CCACAATCCAGGGCGGCATGTCCTGTCCGTATTTTTCGCGGTTGGCGGAGATTTCGCGCAGCGCAATTTCGAGCTCGTACAGCTGGTCGTTGCGTGCTTCGTCCACCCGGGGTGCCTGGCTGGTGGGGCCGATGAACATGCCCGAGAACAGGTAGCTGAGCGACGGGTGGTTGTGCCAGTAGGCGATCAGGCTGCCCAGCATTTCCGGTTTACGCAAAAACGGGCTGTCCGCAGGCGTGGCACCACCGAGCACGAAGTGGTTGCCGCCGCCGGTACCGGTGTGGCGGCCATCGGTCATGAATTTCTCGGCCGACAGGCGTGTTTCGTGCGCGATTCCGTAGAGGAATTCGGTGTGCGCTACCAGTTCACCCCAGTTGTAGGCCGGGTGGATGTTGACCTCGATGACGCCGGGGTCGGGTGTCACCTGCAGCATTTTCAGGCGCGGGTCGCGCGGCGGCGGGTAGCCTTCCAGCACGATCGGCAGGCTCAGTGTTTGCGCCGTCGACTCGACCGCCGCCAGCAGGTCCAGATAGTCTTCGAGGCGCTCGAGGGGCGGCATGAAGACATACAGTGCGCCGGTCTCCGCCCGCACTGTTTTTTCTTTCGTTGCGGCTTTGGCTGTCGCCTCTGGGCCGTTGGCACGCGCTGGCTCGCGGACTTCGACACACAGCGCGATGCGCGGCAGCCAGGCCGCCGATTGGCGCGCAGCGGGCATGCGGTCAGCGTCTTCGGCGTTGGTCGATGGGGCCGGTTTGCCGGGCATTGAAGGGTCTTTGTCCGCGGTGTAACGTTCAGCAATGACCTCGGTGGAAGGCAAGTCCTGCCGCGGCGAAAATGGATCAGCCTCATTGACGGAGGGGTGATCGGTTTTCGAAACCCAGGGCACCGAGTCAAGAGGCAGGCGATAGCCCATGGGCGAGTCACCCGGCATCAGGTACATGCGGCCGTCCCGGAAATACCAGGGTCCGGTAGCCCACAGCGGGGCTTTACTGATGCCGGCGCCGGGTTCTTCCCGAACCTTGAGTGGCAGCACATAACCGACTACCGCATCCAGACCATGCGAAAAAACGCGACGCAGTCGGGTTCGCTCCATTTCATCATCGAGCCTGCTGTCAAACGGGTCTACGTTGACCGGCAAGCGGCGCTCGCGCCACAGGTAGTACCAGGTGTCCTCGTAGCCGGGCGTGATGTGCCTGCTGGAGAGGCCCAGCTTGCCGGCCAATGTGTCGACAAAACGCTTGGCGTCGGCGCTGGTGTAGCTGCAAGGCTCGCGCTCATCGGTGAACAGCGCCGGGTTTCGCCAGACCGGCTGGCCGTCCTTGCGCCAGAAAATGCTCAGTGCCCAGCGCGGTAGCTGCTCACCCGGGTACCACTTGCCCTGGCCAAAATGCAGAAAACCACCCTGACCGTATTCGGCGCGCAGTTTCTGCACCAGCTCGGTTGCGTAGCCGCGCTTGGTCGGCCCCAGCGCGTCAACATTCCATTCGGCAGCGTCACGGTCCTGCGTCGCAACAAAAGTCGGCTCGCCGCCCATGGTCAGCCGCACATCGCTTGCCAGCAAGTCTTTGTCAACCGCTTCGCCGAGCGCCAGCACTTCAGTCCATTGCGCCTCGGTGTAAGGCTGGGTGACGCGGGGGGATTCGTAAATACGCTGCACGCCCATATGGTGCGCAAATTCCACCTCGCTTTCGTCGACGCCCCCTTCAATCGGCGCCGCACTGGACGGCTCCGGCGTGCAGGCCAGTGGAATGTGGCCTTCACCGGCCATCAAGCCGGATGTCGGGTCCAGGCCGACCCAGCCGGCGCCGGGCAAAAACACCTCACACCAGGCGTGCAAATCAGTGAAGTCGGCCGCGGCGCCGCTGGGTCCATCCAGCGACTTGACATCGGCTTTGAGCTGAATCAGGTAACCCGAGACAAAACGTGCGGCCAGCCCCAGGTGGCGAAACAGCTGCACCATCAACCAGCCGGTGTCGCGGCAGGAGCCGACGGCCAGTGTCAGGGTTTCTTCTGCCGTTTGCACACCCGGCTCCATGCGGATCGCGTACTCGATGTCGGACTGCAGTTTCTGGTTCAGCCCGACCAGGAAGTCAATCGTGCGTCGAGGTGTGCGGTCCACGCTGTCCAGGTAAGCCTTTAGCAGCGGTGTGGCGGGCTCAGTGGCCAGGTAGGGCGCCAACTCACGTGCCTGTGCGTCGCTGTATTTGAAGGGAAATTGTTCGGCCTCCGGCTCCAGAAAGAAGTCAAAGGGATTGAATACCGCCATTTCGACGACCAGGTCCACCGTGACCTTGAACTCCCGGGTCGGCTTGGGAAAGACCAGCCGCGCCTGGTAGTTGGCAAACGGGTCCTGCTGCCAGTTGTTGAAGTGGCCCGTCGGCTCAATTTTCAGCGAGTAGGCCAGCACTTTGGTGCGGCTGTGCGGGGCCGGACGCAGCCGCACCACTTGCGGTCCCAGCTGGACCAGGCGGTCATATTTGTAGTGAGTGATGTGACTCAAGGCAACATGGATGGACAAGGCAGTCTCGCTTTTCGGAGTTTTTCGAAGGGGCTACTTTGGCACTATGCCGCAAAACAGCGCGCAAGCCGGTTAAGGCTGTTAATCAGGGGTTTAATACCGGCAATGCTAGCAAGACCTGCGCCAAAGGCCGGTAAGCTAGTGTGGTGTTGCACGCTATCCGCCACATAAAACCGCGTCTTGTTGCCCATGGCGGCGCTGCAAATCCTCGCCATAGTCGAACTATGACTGCGGTTTGCGCCTTGCCCTGAGCAAAAAACCATCAATTTTATGGGGGCCGTCAAGCATGAAACGCGGTGTGTAGGCGTCTCGACCCCGCGGATCGTCAAGAGCGAGGTCATTCACTGCATCACGTCCAACAATTAAGGGGGAGACCTGTGGATCGAACGATGTCGGCATCACCGCCTGCAGGCGCCGGGCTGTCAAGCCTGGTTTTCTGCGGCTTCATTGCGGGTGCAGCGATTCAGCTGCATCAGCCGGTGCTGTTTGATGTCGGGGTGTATGCCGCGCTGCTGGCCTCTGTGGCTGTGCTGGTCGGCCTGCTTGCCGGCATGGCAGCTTTCGGGAAAGCCGTGTTTTGGGCCGTCAGTGTGGCGACGCTTGTGCTGGCGCTCGCACTTGGTTTTGCGCTGACCGGTCTGCGCGCGACGGTTTTTCAAGCTGGCGCGCTAGGGTCGGCGCTGGAAGGTCAGGACATCGAGGTGACGGGTCGGGTGCTGGCCATGCCGCAGCGCAGCGAAGACGCGCTGCGCTTCCGCTTGGGTGTCGAGTCCGCCCGGTGGAACGGGCAGCCGGTGGTTTTGCCCGCGCAGATCTATCTGGGCTGGTATTCCGGGTTTGGCAGCAGGGACTTGACGCTGGCCGGGACGGACAAAACCCCCCCGGAGGCGTCCGATATGAGGGCCGTCGCGCTATCCCTGCAGCGGCAGCCGCAAGCCCTGCGCGCTGGCGAGCGTTGGCGCATGACGGTGCGCCTGAAAGCGCCGCACGGCAACAGCAACCCGCACGGTTTTGACTACGAACTCTGGCTGTGGGAGCAGGGCTTGCAGGCCACCGGTTATGTCCGCGCCGGGCCTCGCGATGCGCCGCCGCAAAAGCTCGCCGTCAGCTGGCGCCACCCGGTAGAGCGGGCGCGTGAGTCTGTCCGGGACGCGGTGTTTGCGCGCGTGGCCGACCGCCAACTGGCCGGTGTCGTTGCCGCCTTGCTGGTGGGCGACCAAAATGCCATTGAGCGAGCCGACTGGGATGTGTTTCGAGCCACCGGGGTGGCGCATCTGATGAGTATTTCGGGCCTGCACATCACCATGTTTGCGTGGCTGGCGGCGCTGGCCATCGCGTGGCTGTGGCGGTGGTCAGTGCGGCTGACGCCCGCGCTGTGCCTGGCCCTACCCGCAAAGAGTGCGGGGGCTTGGGGCGGCCTGCTGCTGGCATTCAGCTACGCGCTGTTTTCGGGCTGGGGGCTGCCGGCGCAGCGCACAATCTGGATGCTGGCCGTGATGGTGTTGCTGCGCCAAAGCGGCAAGCGCTGGCCCTGGCCCCAGGTGTGCCTGCTGGCCATGGCGGCGGTGGTCGCGCTGGACCCATGGGCTTTGATGCAGGCGGGATTTTGGCTGTCATTTGTCGCAGTGGGTGTTTTATTTGCTACAGATTCAGGAGCTAACCGCGCCCATCCACCAAGGGCTGATTCGCAATTTTCCGATAAAAATGAGCGTTCTCGAGCGCTTGAGACGGCAAGCGTCGGGGTCACCGTGCGCAGCGAAGGGCCGCCCCGAGCAAGTTCAGCCCCTCTCCCTCGTGAAAGGGGCAGCGCAACGCCG
>JBKJZS010000084.1:0-1133 GCA_046714915.1 Polaromonas sp.
GGAATGGGGCATGGAGCAGTTTGTGCGCGACAACCGCATCAACATGATTTACGAAGGCACCAATACGGTTCAGTCGCTCGATTTGCTGGGTCGCAAGATTCTTGGCAACAACGGCGCCACGCTGAAAAAGTTTGGCAAGCTGATCGGAGCGCTCGTCGCCGAAGAAGGTGTCAACGAGAAGATGGCCGAGTTCATCAACCCGCTGGCCTACCTGGCCGACCAGATGACCAAGTTCACGACCGAGCTGGGCTTCAAGGGTTTCCAGAATCCCGATGAAGTGGGGGCGGCGGCCGTCGATTATCTGCGGGTGGCCGGCCACCTGGTGTTTGGCTACTTCTGGGCCCGCATGGCGCAGGTGGCACTGCGGGAAGTTGCCGCCGGCAACACAGACAAGTTCTACCAGGCCAAGCTGCAGACGGCGCGCTTTTATTTCGCCAAGCTGTTCCCTGAAACAGCCATGCTGATGCGCACCGCGCGCAGCGGCAGCAAGGTGTTGATGGAAACTGACGACGCGCTGGCTTGAAACTGTGCCGGGTGAGCCCCCACCCCAACCCTCCCCCAGCCCGGGAGGGAGTTTTTTTCGCCTTTTTTGACCTTTACCTCTCGCCCGGAGCGGGGGTGAGGGGAGGACTCCCCAATCCATGAACGGAACTACACCATGCAAAAATTCACAGTTAAAAAAGTCGCCGTTTTAGGTGCCGGCGTGATGGGGGCGCAGATTGCCGCCCATCTGGTCAACCTCAAGATCCCGGTGGTGCTGTTTGACCTGCCCGACAACGGCGCCCCCACGCTCCCCGCTTCGCGTGGTTCGCTGCCCCCCGAGGGGGCCGCTTCCACCTTGGGGCGGCCCGGCGGCGGAACAGGCCCGAAGAACGGCATTGTCATCAGAGCCATCGAGGGCCTGAAAAAACTCAAGCCCGCGCCACTCGGCGTGCCGGAAGACGCGGCATTGATCCAGCAGGCCAACTATGAAGAACACATGGATGTTCTCAGGGAGTGTGACCTGATCATCGAGGCGATTGCCGAACGCATGGACTGGAAGACCGACCTGTACCACCAGATCGCGCCTTTCATCGCCGACAACGCCATCGTCGCCAGCAACACCTCGGGCCTGTCCATCACCAAATTGAGCG
>JBKJZS010000085.1:0-9357 GCA_046714915.1 Polaromonas sp.
TCGTGCGTTGGTACAACGTCGAGCATCGGCACAGTGGCATCCGCTACGTCAGCCCAGCACAGCGACATGCCGGTGGCGATCACGCCATCCTGGCTGCCCGTCATGCGCTGTACACCCATGCACGGGAGCAGAGCCCGGCCAGGTGGTCCGGCAAGACCCGCAACTGGTCGCCCGTGGGCGCCGTGACTCTCAACCCCGAGCGCGACTCCATCATCAAGGCGCATTCGGCTTGCAACGATATTCAGCAGTTGGCTGCATGAATGAGGCGACAACTACCTTGACGCGCGCCGCCGCCCAAATTGCACATTGGGCTACACACCCAATCACAAGAATCAGGAATGTTCCGATGCGCTAAGCCTTTCAATCCGGGGTGGGTCGAATTGCCGGGCCGTTCCTATTCCTCAGACACCGCGCGCGCCCGTCGCCATGAAGCCGCCGTCGACGGGCAGGGCGACGCCGTTGATGTAGGCTGCCTGCTCCGACGCCAGAAACGCGGCCACGGCGGCGATCTCGGTCGTCAGGCCGTAGCGCTGGCCCGGAATCGCCGAGATGTATTCGCGCCGGAAAGCCTCGGTGTGCAACACCTGCGTCATCGGTGTGTCCACGGGACCGGGTGCGATCGCGTTTGCCGTCACGCCGAACTCCGCGAGCTCGGCGGCCATTTGTCGTGTCAAGCCGATGACCGCGGCCTTGGAGGTGCCGTAGGCAGTACGCCCCTTGCCGACAGCGCGCAAGCCGGCCACGGAGGCGATGCTGATGATGCGCCCCCAGCGCTGGGGGATCATCAAGCGCGCCGCATGCTGACTGCACAGCAGCGTGCCCGTGACATTGATGTTCAATGTCGCGAGCCAGTTCTCCAGGGGGAAGTCGATGAACGGGTGCGTCTTTGCGATGCCCGCGTTGTTGACCAGAACATCGCATCGACCGAAGTCACGAGCGACTTGGTCAAATGCCTTGCGTATCGAATTGACGGAGCCGACGTCGATCTCGAGGGCGACCGCATCGCCGCCCGAATTGCAGATCTTCTGGGCAGTCGCCGTGGCTTTGCCAAGATCGATATCGGCGACGAGCACTTTCATCCCGTCTTGCGCCAATCGCTCCGAAATGCTGCCGCCGATGCCGACGGCACCCCCGGTCACGAGGGCAACTTTTTTTGGGGTCATGTTTTCGTTAGTCATTTCATCCTCATCCAATGTAAGCGGCTGGCGAACACCTCTTGAGCTGAGGCGTAGTTCAAGAGATAGTGTGCACGATGAAGATCAGGGACACCATGGCGAGCGAGGTGCTATTTCAACGACCACCTCAAAGAGATTACAGCACAGAGTTGAAGCCCAGGTCGTGCAGGCCTGCGGCCAAAGCGGGGCGTCTGTTGCTGGCGTAGCGTTGGCTCACGGCATCAACGCCAACACCGTGCATCGCTGGCTACGTAAACAAGGGGGCGCAGCGCAGGCTGAGCAAGCACCGCGGGAGTTGGTGCCAGTCAGACTCGATGAACCGGCTACCGCCCATGGCGTCCACGGCGCCCAATGCTGGGCCTCGCCAAGACATTCGAGTCGAAGTGCGCCGGCCCCGCCCTGAACGGCATCGCAGTGTGCCAAAGTAGGAATGTTTACCAACCACTTGAACAGACCGGAGCGTCCGACATGAAGGTTGCACCCACTGCGGTCGGGCGCAAGCGCTAGAACATGGGCCTGGAAGAAGCGCGTGAATTTCTGGCTCCCTTTCTGGAGCAAGCGGCCACCGGTGGGGTGCTCGCAGTCGGCCGGATCAAAGCGCTGGACCACAGCGCTAGGCCGTGAGGTGGCGCTCGCCTCGGCCTACAACCTGCTGCACCGCCACGACTGGAAGCATCGTGAGGACGTCGTCGCGCGAGGGCGCACTGCTGGAAAGGCACATCGGGAAGGGTCGCCGGTTGTCAAATGGGAGAAAAGGAGACGGACCGCAGCAGTTTGGTCTCCTGTTGCAGCAGGACGTCGAGGTCGCGCAAGGCGTTGACGTAGGACGGCCAGAGTGCATCCGCTTCCATCGCCTTGCGGCGCTGCTCGCGGTCGGCCAGGCTGTCGAAGGCCCAGAGGTGAACCACCTGGTTAAGCGGCCCGATCTCCGAGACGAAGAAGCCGACCAGGTGGCCCAGGTACTTCTGCTGCAGCGGCAGCGCCGCCCGCTCGTACAACTCCAGGAAGTCGCGACTGCGCAGGGGCTTGAGGGTGTAAGTCCGGTGTTCGATGATCATGCGGTCTCACTCGATCTTGATGCCGAGCTCGTTGATCAGCTTGCCCCAGTACGCGTGGTCCGCCGCCATGCCCGAGTTCACCGCCGCCGCCGGCGTTCCGGTCGGGGTCAGGCCGAGCGAGCGCAGGCGAGCCTGGATCTCGGGTGTCCTGACGATCTTCACGATCTCGGTGTTGAGCCTGTTGACGATCTCGTCGGGTGTACCCGCCGGCGCGAAGAAGGTGTGCCAGGAGTTCCCGATCACGCCATTGGGATCGAGCTCAGGGTTGAATTCGGTCATCGTCGGCACATCGGGCAGCGCCGGGATGCGCTCGGCGCCGGACACCGCCAGCGCCTTGATCCGCTTGCCCTGGATTGACGGAATCGCCGTTGTCGATGCTTCCAGGTACATGCTGACGACGCCGCTCATCACGTCCGGCGACGGGTTGGTCTTGTAGGGAATGTGCGTGAGCTTGATGCCCAGCCGCCGGGCCCAGGCTTCCAGCGCCACGTGCGGCTGGGAGCCGACGCCGGCCGACGCATAGTCGATCTTTCCGGGATTGCGCTTTGCATACTCCACCAGCTCGGCCATCGTGTTGAAGGGCGCGTTCGGCGTGGCCGTGATGATGTGCGGCACGATCAGCACCTGCGTGACCGCCTTGAAGTCCCGCAACGGGTTGTACTTCGCAGCCGGATACAGGTGGGGCGCGATTGCCATCACGCCCTTGACCGTGTAGAACAGGTTGTAGCCGTCCGCAGGCAGGGCCGCCGCCGCCTCGGCACCGATCATCCCGCCGGCACCGGCCCGGTTGTCGATGATCACCGGCTGACCCAGCGCCTGCCCCAGCTTGTCGCCGATCACACGGGCGATGATGTCGGGCGAGATGCCGGCGGCGTAGGGCACGATCACCTTGATCGGTTTATTGGGATAGCCGCCGGACTGGCTCCAGGCGGGCAGCGACAGCGACGCGGCGAGGCCGGTCGCGCCGGTCAAAAGGTTTCTGCGTTTCATCCATATCTCCAGTTGTTAGGGTTTGGAAAAATCGGCTGCGCCTTCAGCGCCCGCCCGATACATCGATCAGGGCGCCGTCCACGTAACTCGAAAGCGGTCCGCAAAGGAAGGCCACCACGTGCGCGACTTCGTCCGCTGTGCCAACGCGCCCCAGCGGCACCGTCGGCGCGAGGCGGGCCAGCGCCTCCTGGCCGCCATGGGCCTCGTGGATCTCGGTGTTGATCAGGCCCGGGCGCACGGCGTTGACGCGGATGCCGTGAGGCGCCAGCTCCTTCGCCAGCGCCAGCGTGAAGCTGTCGATGGCGCCCTTGGAGGCGGCGTAGTGCGCCTCGAGCGGCATGCCGCCCGTGCGGGCCGCGACCGACGACATGTTGACGATGGATCCGCCCCGCCCGCCCTTCTGCGTGGACATGACGGCACCCGCTTCTGCGGCGCAGTAGAAGCTGCCCAGCACGTTGGCATCGAAGACAGCGCGCAGATGCTCTTCATCCGCGTCGAAGATCGAGCGCTGGCCGCCGACGACTCCCGCGTTGTTGACCAACGCATCGAGCCGCCCGAAGGCCTGCTTCGTTTCCTCGAACAGCCGCCGGATGTCCTGGCGCGAGGCCATGTCGGCCTTGACCGTCAGGGCCCGGCGGCCGGCCCGGCTGATCATCGCCGCAGTCTCGTTGGCGGCCGCGGCATTGACCACATAGCTGATGCAGACATTCCAGCCCTGGTGGGCCAGACCGACTGCGATGGCGCGGCCGATGCCCCGGCTGCCGCCGGTGACGATGGCCACGCGGGCTTCTTTGTCGTCAGGGTTCATTGGTTTCCTTTTGTTGGTTTGCGAGGGTGGGTGGGTGCTGAAAGCGGCACAGATCTCCATCCGCCAGGTCGCCGCGTGGCCGAACCTGGCCGAAGCTGCAGCTAACATACCAGATTGCCACGCCGGCTGCCGCGCGTCAAGCCTGTCAGGCCACGGCTCAGCTTGGTGGGTAGAAGTGGCACAGCCAGTCTGAACAGCGCGATAAGTGGAAACTCCGGGCATGAAGCCGAGCCGAGGACGGTCTGGCAAGAAGGGGTTTTTCCATGGGCAAGAATCGGCGCGGCGCACCAGACCGATTCGCCTATCGCTTTGGAGCCCGATCCGTAGGGGCGAAAGCAGCGGTTGAAACTGTGGTCAACAAAAACCTGCAAGTCACTGGCGGAAAGAAGTCCGGTTAACGCACCGCGTCGTTCGATGCGGGGTCGCCATGGCGGCGAACCGTGAAAACGGGGAGCAGATGCAATACACTTTGCCGCGGGGGAAAGGTCTCTCGCCCCGGTCGGCAAACACAACAAAACAGAATTGACGATGTCACACCCCCAGCCTGGACCTTGCTTCCATGGCCAGTGCTTACCGGGCTTGCAAGCCGCTTTTCAGGTGCGTGGCCGGTGCCGATTTGCCGCGCTGCCGCTGGCGCCGGGTCCGGCCGAACCTGGCGGCCCCGCTGACCCCCCTCTTTTTTGTCGGGGCGCCGTCTAAATGGTCAAACTCCGTAGTGCTCCCTTCCCGGCCAGAGCCCCGTTTGCGTTGCCATTTTTTGTCGCCTTCATGCTGGTCCAGAGAGCTGGGTAATCCGCCATGTCCCGAATCGGTGTATTTGGAGGAATGGGACCGTCGGCGACCGTCGACTTTCTGGACAAACTGGTCAAGCTCACTCCTGCTGCACGCGATCAGGAGCATCTGCCAGTCATCGTGGCCAGCTTGCCGCATATCCATGATCGCTCAAACGCCATTTTGGGACAGGGCCGGGACCCCCTGCCGCAATTGCTGGCAGGCATTGAGGTACTTAATCAGGCGGGGGTGGGGGTCATCGCCATCCCGTGTAACTCTTCGCACCACTGGTTCGATCAAATGAGCCAAAGCAGCAAAGCACCGCTTCTGCACATGGCCAAAGTCTGTGTCGAGGCGATCGCTTCTTCCGGGGTTTCACGGGTGGCCATTTTTGCCACCCGGGGCACTTTGGTTTCGGGCTTTTACCAGCGTGCCTTGCTGGCCCGCGGGATCGACTTCATGCTCCCGGACCTGGAGGGTGCTCAACAGCAGATCGACAGCTGCGTTCGTGAAGTCAAGGCTGGAAATCTCGCCGCTGGGGCGCGCCATCTGACCGTAGCTTGCCGGGATGCTGCCCGACAGGGCGCGACCGCACTCATCATGGGCTGTACCGAGATCCCCATGGTGAGCCGCTATGCGGATGCGTCGGGGCTGATCTTGATTGACAGCTCGCTGGAGCTGGCCCGAGCCAGCGTGGCCTTTGCCCTCGCACGGGGCTGGAACCGGCTGGGCTGGGATTCCTGAAGCCTGAAGCGCCGCGCGAACAAGCCGCCGCCGCGCTGCCATTTCTTAAGGAAAACAAGGCCTCAGTCCTTATCAGGGAAGCGCCAACAGCTATCATAAACATAGCAATTAACACCTGCTCAGGCTCCGCAAGCTCAAGCGGGCGGCTCTGCAGGGCTTCGGCCGCGGGCTTTGCGTCGTTCATACGCCTGCATCAGCGGCGTGACTGACACCCCATGTGCCAGCACCGATGCCACCACCACCGCCAGCGTGATCGAAAGCAGCCGGTCGGCCAGCGCCGGCTCAATCGCGTGCGTGATCGCGTACATGAGGTAGTAGATGGAGCCGATGCCGCGGATGCCAAACCAGGCGATCAGCCGGCGCTGTGATCGCCCCACCTGGGTGCCAAGCAGGCCGACGTAGACCGCCAGCGGGCGGATGACGAGGAACAGGACCGGAATAAACCACAGCACCTCGCTGCGAAACTCAACCACCGCCAGCAGTGCGCCCACCGCCAGCACAATGCCCACCTCGGCAAAACGTTCCAGCTGGGCATTGAAGCGCTGCACCGCTCGCATCATGTGCGCCGGCGCCTCAGCGCTCACCTCGGCTGTGTCCGCGCTCGCCTCAGGCAGGTCAGCCGTGGCAGCCGGCGTCATGCGGGCCGGTGCGGGCGGTATGTCGTCAATCCGGCGCAGCGCCAGCCCCGCGGCAAAGACCGCGAGAAAGCCGTAACTGTGGCAGAGCACGGCCAGCCCGTAGGCCAGTGCAATCAAACCCAGTGCAATAAATTCGTCCGAACCCAGTGCCTCCTGATGGTGCATGCGCAGGTAAAGAATGGCGCGGCCCACCAGCGCACCGAGCAGGTAGCCCAGGCCCAAGCCGCCGGCCACGGCCCACACCACATCGACGGCCCACCAACGCCAGCCGCCCGCTCCCAGGTCGTGCAGCGACAACAGGCCCAGGCCCAGCATGACAAAGGGGAAAGCGGTGCCATCGTTGAGGCCGCCTTCACCGGTCAGCCCAAAACGCAGGCGGTCCCGGTCGCCGGGGTCAGACACCTGCACGTCGGACGCCAGCACCGGGTCCGTCGGCGCGAGAATTGCACCCAGCAGCACGGCCGCTCCCAGGGGCAAATCCATCACCCAGACACCGAGCGCCGTGATGGCGGCGACGGTGAACACCATGGAGACCGTGGCCAGTTGCAATGGAAGACGCCAGCGACTGTCGCTCAGCGGCAATTCCAGCTTCAGGCCGGCGGTGAACAGCGAGATCAATACAGCGATTTCAGTCAGTCGCTCCAGCAGGCCGGCATTGCGCACGGGGTCCAGTGTCAGCAGCCCCAAACCGTCCGGGCCTATGCCCACGCCCACCGCCAGGTAAAGCATGGCGGCGCTCAGGGGCAGACGGGCAATAAAGGAGCCCGACATCGTCATCACGATCAGCAACAGGCCGACCACGATGAGCCCTAGCGTGAAAAGCAGGTCCTCACTCACCGGCGGAAGGCCTGCCAACAAGGACCCGCCGCCGCACAAGCGCGCCGCCCGGCCGTCTGTTTCGGTCAAGGTTTCGGGGCAAGCACATGGCAACAGCTTAGTTCAACACCGGCCTCACGGCCAGCCCGGCTTGGCAGGCCTTCTTCCCGACTGGCTGTCAGCCAGGAGCTGTTTGCAGGGTATTTACAGGGGTCGAGGGCCGGCGCTGCGTTGCCGGTCTGGGCCCGAGTCAGCCCGCCTGCCGGCAACCCGGCTCCCCCAACACGGGCGCGGCCCGTCTTTACCGGTCAGACGCGGCCCGCATTACCAGCCCGGGACCTTTTCCAGGGTGAAGGGCACGTCGGGAGCGTCGGGCGGCGCGCTGCTGCTGGTGTCTTTCCACAGGCCTGTGACTTTTTTTCCGCACGATCCGTCAACCAGTTCACCATTCCAGGTAGCGGTGATACTGATGCCGTTGGAGGATTCGTCGAGGGTCAACAAGCCGTCTTCAAGATCGCCCGCCAGTTGTGCTCTGGCGGCGTGACCGGCGATGGCGGGCGAACCGGCCGCTGCGCCCAGATCGCGGCTGACGAAGCCGGCCACGCTGTCACTGAATTCCGCATGCCGCTCCAGCCGCAGGGTGGCCGCAGCGGGCAGGCCCAGCGGCGGATTGCTGAACCTGGCTTGCCACAGACCGTGGATCTGCGCCGGCTTGACTTGCTGGGCGGACGGACATGCGCTGACAGCCGGGACCGCAGAAGGCGGCCGCTTTTGCAAGTCATTTTGGGCGTTGGCCCTTGCTTGAAGCGCGCAGACAGCTATTAAAATAATAGCAAATTTGAAGGGGTAAAAATTGTTCATCCGGCGGCGCTCCCCAGCAGCCTACACAGCGCTTCTGGCGGCTTCGGCCTGGCTGTTTGCCGCGGCGCTGTCAGCGGCGCGTTTTGCAAACTCGGCCCGCAGCGCCCTGATTTTTTCGCGCGGATCTTCTTTGACCGTGGTTTTGTCGAGCGCCATCTCGGCAATAAAACGGCTGGGTACGCCGGCGACGGTGTCGCGGCCTTTCTTGCGCCGGCGCAGCCAGCTCACTGCCAGGGTGCGCTGGGCTCGCGTAATGCCCACATACATCAGGCGGCGCTCTTCCTGCAGCCGCAGCGCGATGTCGTCGGCGTTGCTGCCATTGTCGTCTTCGAGTTTGAAAGGCAGCAGCCCTTCAACACAGCCAGCCAGCACCACATGCGGCCACTCCAGCCCCTTGGCCGCGTGCAGCGTCGACAGTGTCACCACGTTCTGGTCGCCTTCACGTTCCTGAATGGTCGACAGCAGCGCAATCGTCTGCACCACCTCCAGCAGGGTCTTCTTCTCGCTTTCGATGACGGCGCCCGCCGTGTCGTCAATCTGCCCGCCGCAGCGCTGGGCCATCCAGTCGCAAAAATCCATCACATGGGTCCAGCGTACAGCCGCCAGCTTTTCGCTGTCTTCTCCGTCGTACAGATGCTTTTCGTAATCGATGTCTTTCAGCCAGTCGTTCAAAAACGTGCGGGCAGCTTCGGCGCCGATGGTGTTTTTCGCGCGGTATTCCAGCTCGTTCACATAACGTCCGAACTCATGCAGCGACGCCACCGCCTTGGCCGGCAGCGCCGAGCCCAGCGAGTTGCTGAACAGGGCTTCAAACAGGCTCAGCTTGTAGCGGCTGGCAAAGATGCCCAGCGCGGCCAGGGTGGTGTGGCCGATACCGCGCTTGGGCGTGGTGATCGCGCGCAAAAACGCCGGGTCGTCGTCATTGTTGACTATCAGGCGCAGCCAGCCGCACAGGTCCTTGATCTCGGCGCGGTCAAAAAAACTTTGCCCGCCGGAGACCTTGTAGGGGATCTGCGCCTTGCGAAAGGCTTTTTCAAACACCCTGGCCTGGTGGTTGGCGCGATACAGCACGCAAAAGTCTTTCCACTCCTTGTGCTGGCTGCCCACCGCCTGCAGCTCACCCCCGGCGCGCAGGCTCTGGATGCGCGCCACCACGCGTTCGGCCTCGTGGTCCTCACTGTCGCAGTCCACCACACGCACGGGCTCGCCTTCGCCCAGTTCGCTGAACAGGGTTTTGGGATAGAGCTTGGGATTGGGCGCGATCACATTGTTGGCGGCACGCAAAATGGCGCTGGTCGAGCGGTAGTTCTGCTCCAGCTTGATCACGCGCAGGTTCGGGTAATCGACCGGTAGTTTTTTCAGATTGTCCAGGGTCGCGCCGCGCCAGCCGTAAATCGACTGGTCATCGTCGCCCACGGCGGTGAAACGGCCCCGGGGGCCGACCAGGAGTTTTAGAACTTCGTACTGCGTGGCGTTGGTGTCCTGGTATTCATCGA
>JBKJZS010000086.1:0-1698 GCA_046714915.1 Polaromonas sp.
TCGATTTCAAGGGCCGGGTGGCCATCGTCACCGGCGCGCGCGACGGTTCGGGCGGCTCGGTCAGTGCGGCCGAAGCCGTCGTCAACGCAACCGTGCCTCGGTCACCGATTTTGCTGCGGTGCAGGCCATGGTGCAGGCCATGGTGCAGCAGGCCATCGACGCCTGGGGCCGCATCGACATCCTGGTCAACAATGCCGGCATCCTGCGCGACAAAAGCTTTCAAAATGGAGCTGGCCGACTTTGCCCTGGTGCTGGCCGCACAAGACGCACCGACGCGGACCATACTTTGCGCCGGCGCCGGGACTTTTGAGGCGGCGCACATCACATTGACGCAGGGCGTGTGGATTGGCTCCGGCACCCAGGCGCCGGAGCTGCTGGCATCTCGGCTGCCCGAGGTGATTGGGCGCAGCGGTGAGGTCGTGCCGCAAAGCGGCGCTGCCCAGGGCAGCAATGAGATCACCAAAGCCCTGGCCAGCCAGACTGGCTGAAGACGGCGCCGGACCCGAAAAAATGCAGCCGGGGTCGCTCGACAATGTTCAGACGTTTCGCCAGAAGGGCGGAGGTCGGATACCTGTCTTTGTAGCGCGAAACCCGGCTTGCAGGGCCAGTATCTGTAGCGCAGCCGGCCGCCGCTGCAGGCCGGCGCTGATGGGCTCTGTAGTCCATGTCTGGCGTCGACGGCACTGCGCTGTTGGGATTTATGCATGAATTCTGCCTGTGGCCCTTTGCGAACGGGCGCATATAGCTATTAAAAGCGTAGCGTGTAGCAAAAAGTTGGACCGGGCGAGCTGCATGCCCTGTCATCGACCCCAAGCGACAGGCAGCAGCTGCATGCCGCGCGGCAGGGTGGCGTCATACGCCGGCGCCGCAGCAGTGACTTCATCGGCGCCGCTGCCAGCGGGCCGCGCGCTGACGTCGGCCCAAGGCACTGCAGGCCTGCAACCGGGCGTAACGCTATGAAAGCAATCGCAGGCAGACAGGACCAGTCCTACATGCGCACGCGCAGGGAACCGACCCCGCGTCAAAGCAGGCGGTTCTAAATTGAGAGCAGTCGGCAATCAGGCCGGCATTCACTTTACCGCCCCTAACCGGGTTTTTCATTTTTAAGGAGCAACTCATGAAAGTCAATCAATCATTGACCGCTGCCATTACCGCTGCCGCACTGGTCGTCGGCGCCGGTTTCGCCTATGCGCAATCAACGGTGACCAACACCCCGGGCGAGCCCAACGCACAAGGCCCAACCACGCAGCAGGCACAGCCGTCTACCGACACCAGCACGATGCAAGCTCAACCTTCGACCAGCAGCGGCACGTCCGTGGACAGCAGCAACAGCGCCACCATGCAAAGCGGCATTGTGACGCCCGAACCCCGCGCTGACCGCAACTAAAGCCTGTGTCATGACCTGGGTTTCCGCAGGGAAGCCGGATGAGTTTCATTCACTTCCCTGCCTTGCCCGGGCAGTGCGGACAACGAGTGCCATGTCAAACAATACCTTTTCGCAGTTTGACGCCGTTCTTCGGGGCTTGGGGATGGGGTTTGCCGTGTTGGCGCTGATCCTTCCTGGCCAAACCACCTCGCAGCAGATCCGGCATACCTTGATGCCCGCGCAGGCATCTGTCGAGTTGCCCCATGTTGCCGACTTTGCGGGTGAGCAGGCTTCGCCAGGGGTGCGCCAGATGGGCAACTGGGTGATGGATT
>JBKJZS010000087.1:0-8042 GCA_046714915.1 Polaromonas sp.
TGTTCGCCCTTCCACCAGCCGGTGGTGGAGGCCGCACCGCCAGCGCATTGGGCCACGTTCTCGTAGACCTTGAGGTCTTCGTAGTGGTGGCCGTCGCTGAAGCCCTTCACCGAGGCCAGGACCATGCCGGGGTTGAGCTTCTGGATGTACTCCCAGGTGAAGCCCATGCGGTCCAGCGCGCCGGGGCCGAAGTTTTCAACCAGGACATCAGATTCCTTGATCAGCTTTTCCAGAATGGCCTTGCCCTCAGGCTTCTTCGTGTCCAGAGACAGAGAGCGCTTGTTGCTGTTGAGCATGGTGAAGTACAGCGCGTCGACATCAGGAATGTCGCGCAGCTGGCTGCGGGTGACGTCCCCGGCGCCGGGGCGCTCGACCTTGATCACGTCGGCACCAAACCAGGCCAGCATCTGGGTACAGGCCGGGCCAGCCTGGACGTGGGTGAAGTCAATAATCTTGATGCCGTTAAGCGGTTTGTTTGACATTTTCAGATCTCCTTGTGGATTGCTCTTGCTAACTTACTTCTTCTTTGCCGCGCTTTGCGGGTTCAGGCTGGTGATGCGGCCGCTTTCGGTACCGGCGGTTTCATCGATGACTGCGTTGATCAGGGTCGGCTTGCCGGACGCGATCGCCTCGTCCAGGGCTTTTGCCAGCTCCTCAGGGGTCGTGGCATGGACGCCTACCCCACCAAACGCCTCCATCATTTTATCGTAGCGAGCACCTTTAACAAACACGGTGGGCGCCACGTCGGGACCGCCGGTCGGGTTCACGTCGATGCCGCGATAGATGCCGTTGTTATTGAAAACGATCACGCATACCGGCAGGTTGTAGCGGCAGATCGTCTCGACCTCCATGCCGCTGAAGCCGAAGGCGCTGTCGCCCTCGATGGCGATGACCGGCTTGCCGGTAACCACTGCCGCAGCCACGGAAAAGCCCATGCCTATGCCCATAATCCCCCATGTGCCGACGTCCAGCCGCTTGCGCGGCTCGTACATGTCAACAATGCTTCGGGCGAAGTCCAGCGTGTTGGCACCTTCGTTGACAACGATGACATCCGGACGGGCTTTGACCGCGTTACGGATCACACCTAGCGCGCTGTGGAAGTTCATCGGAGACGGGTTCAGCGCCAGCGTACCTGCCATCTTGGACAGGTTCTTGTCCTTGCGCTCGGTGATCGCGCCCGTCCACTCGGCAGGTGGTTTGGCCCAGTTCGAACCGAGGCCAGCCAGCAGCGCCGACACACAGGAGCCGATATCGCCAATCAGCGGTGCCGCGATCGGCACGTTGCTGTCTATTTCGGTCGGCGCGATGTCGATCTGAATGAATTGCTTCGCGTTCGGCGTTCCCCAGGTTTTGCCCTTGCCGTGCGACAGCAGCCAGTTCAGGCGGGCACCGACCAGCATCACGACATCGGCCTCGGCCAGCACATAAGAGCGTGCGGCAGATGCCGATTGCTCGTGGTTGTCAGGAATAAGGCCCTTGGCCATGGACATCGGCAGGTAGGGGATGCCCGTCTTCTCTACCAGGGCGCGAATTTCGGCATCCGCCCGGGCGTAAGACGCACCCTTGCCCAAAATAATCAGGGGTCGTTTGGCGCCTTTGAGCAAGCTCAGTGCACGTTGGACCGAATCTGGCGCCGGGATCTGGCGCGGAGCCGGATCGACAACCTGGATCAGCGACTTCTTGCCTGCTTCGGCAGTCATCGTCTGCGCGAACAATTTGGCGGGGAGATCAAGATAGACACCGCCCGGCCGGCCTGACAAAGCAGAACGGATGGCACGCGCGATGCCAACGCCGATGTCTTCAGCATGGAGGACGCGGAAGGCGGCCTTGCACAGCGGCTTGGCGATGGCGAGCTGATCCATCTCTTCATAATCGCCCTGCTGCAGATCGACGATTTCGCGCTCGCTCGAGCCGCTGATCAGGATCATCGGGAAGCAATTTGTTGTCGCATTGGTCAACGCTGTCAGGCCGTTGAGAAAGCCGGGGGCGGATACCGTCAGGCAGATACCGGGCTTCTGGGTCAGGTAGCCTGCGGCCGCAGCCGCGTTGCCCGCATGCTGCTCATGACGGAACGAAATGACCCGAATGCCCTCGGCTTGTGCCTTGCGCGTGAGGTCCGTGATTGGGATACCGGGCACACCGAAGATCGTGTCGATGCCGTTGAGTTTCAGGGCATCGATGACGAGGTGAAACCCGTCGGTCATTTCGGGTGATTGCGTGTCGTTTGTCATGGTGAAATGCCTCTTCGTTTGACTTCGATAAAGATTTGAGCAATGCGGCCGGCTGTATCGGGCGGGCCCTAAAAAACTGGTTGACCTGAGCCACAGCCGCCAGGGGTGAATATCGCCGCTCGCTCGTCTGCTCAGACGGGTTATTCGCACCGTCGAGGTATCATAGGAATCGATTCAGGTTTCACCATTGACCACGGTCAATTTTCGTTGTATTTGAGCCCTCTGAAAACGAATCAACCTGCGTCCCGCTCAACCCCCACCGTATCCATGTCGTCAGTACAAAACCATCCCGAGAGAAATGTCATTCGCGTCCAATTGGGGCAAAACCTTGTCCTGAAGGGCATGACGGCGGACCAGAGTGCGGAACTCGAATCCCACCTCGTCATTGTCGACTGCCAGAAAGGCGATACCTTGCTGCATCAGGGCGCCCACGAAATGGAGCAGTATTTCATCCTTGAAGGCATTCTGAAGAGGGTGGAGACCAACCAGGAGGCCAGGGAGATGATTTTGCGCTTTGCCGACGAGCGCGACATGGAAACCAGCTATGCGGCCTGGCGTCTGGGTACGCCCACGCCTTACAGCACCGTCTGCGTCACCAAGGTGCGGGTGGCGAAGCTGCCTTTGCTGGAATGGGTAGCGTTCCTGGAACGCCACCACGAGATCAAGCAGTCTTTCGAGTACTACGTCATGCGCTTGATGAGCGAAATCATGGCGCATACCATCACGCTGCACCTGCTTGACGCGCCGGGGCGCGTCAAGCGCTTTCTGCGCAAACACCCCGAGCTGTTTGACCGCATCCCGAAGAAGGAGCTCGCGTCTTACCTGAATCTGTCTGCGGAGACCTTGAGCCGGTTGAAGCAGCGCGGCAAGATCTGAACGCTAGCACCTGTTAGCAGCCTCCGGTCGGTGCCGAGCGGCCTCAAAGCGGCGGCGCGCTTCCCCCGGGGGTCAGGACGTGGCCGGTAGAGGCCCAATCAATCAATACTTGGCCGAGGTAAAACGCCGGGAAATGGCCATCAAGCGCAGCTGGTTGTCGACGCTGCTGATGCCGCTCACCGTGCCGGCAATCCTGGCCGCTTCCGCGCTTTCCTGCGCATTGAGCACGATCCCGCTGAGTACCACCTTGCCGCCATGCGACTCGATAGTGATATCGATGTTGCGGGCGGAGTCGTAGTCTTTCAGCGCGGCGCGGATACGCGCGTTCAGCGCCAGATCGGACAGCATCGCCCGCGACTCGCCGGTTTCCTCAAATTCCGGCCGACCGGTCAGCTGCTGGATTTGTGTCACGCAGCTTTCTACGGAAACGCGGTCGGTGTTTAGTACCAGGTCGTAGAGGAGCGGATCGCCCCATGTCACGCCGAACTGGTCGTGCATTCGGGCGGTGTGCGCGTCGTCGCTGCGGCGCACCTCCGCTTCGGCAAACGCCACGTCGTCGGTTTCCAGGTGACCCATCAGCCATTCCGCCCGCTTCTTGAATGGGCGGGTCACGCGCACTCTCACCACATGCTGCACAGGGCGCAACAGGCAGGTCGCGCCCCAGCCGCGCAGCACCACGTTGCCCCGGTCGGCCAGCGCGAAAACCTCTTGTGCGGTGTACACGGCCACCCGTTCCTGATCGGTGGTTAAACGCTCGACCAGGCCGGCCTTGCCCTCGCGCAACCGGCTGATCAGGCTGCTGGGTACATGCATCTTCCCGGCGACGTGGTCCAGCACTTCGTGACGCAAAACGGTCAGATTGGACGACTTGGCAAGCTGCAAAGCGACGTCTTTGGCGAGAGATCCCATTTCCTGGGTCATGGCAATTACGGGCATCTTGATTCTCCTGGTCAGTCGACCGGCTGCTCTGCTGCGAATGTTTTGGGCTTTGGCGGGCGGATCTTGGCGAGCAAGCGAGCGACCAGCGGCCAGAACAGCAGGACCAGTGCCAGCGTCGAGATGCCGCCGACCAGCGGGTTAGACCACAAGATGGACATTTCGCCCTGGGACACCAGCATCGCCTGGCGGAACGAGTCCTCTGCCTTGTCGCCGAGCACCAGGGCCAGCACCAGCGGAGCCAGCGGGTAGTCGAGCTTCTTGAACAGATAGCCGATCACGCCGAAAAGCATCATGAACCAGATGTCCAGCATGGCGTTGTGAACGGTGTAGGCGCCGATGGCGCAGATCACCACAATGACGGGGGCGATGATAGAGAAGGGGATGCGCAGGATCGAGGCGAACAGCGGTACTGTGGTCAGCACGACAATCAGGCCGACCAGGTTGCCCAGATACATGCTGGCGATCAGGCCCCAGACGAAGTCCTTCTGCTCGGTGAACAGCAACGGTCCGGGCTGCAGGCCCCAGATCAGCAGGCCACCCAGCAGCACGGCTGCGGTTGGCGAGCCGGGAATGCCCAGGGCAAGCATCGGCAGCAGGGCGCTGGTGCCGGCGGCATGCGCCGCGGTTTCGGGGGCAATCACGCCTTCGATCTCGCCGGTGCCGAATTTTGCGCCGTCCTTGGACATTTTCTTGGCCACGCCGTAACTCATGAACGAAGCCGGGGTGGCACCGCCGGGCGTGATGCCCATCCAGATGCCGATCAGTGAGCTCCTGATCGAGGTCGCCCAGTACTTCGGCAGCTTCTTCCAGGTCTCGAATACCACCTTGGCATTGATCTTGGCGCTTTTTCCGGAGAAAGCCAGGCCTTCTTCCATCGACAGCAGGATTTCGCCGATGCCGAACAGGCCGATCACGCCGATCAGGAAGTCGAAGCCGCGCATCAGGTCGGGAATGCCGAAGGTCAGGCGCAGCTGGCCGGTCACCGTGTCCATGCCGACAGCGGCCAGCGCGAAGCCGATCGCCATCGACGCCAGGATCTTGAAGGGCGAGCCCTTGCCCATGCCGACGAAGCTGCAGAAGGTGAGGAGGTAAACGGCGAAGAACTCGGGCGGACCGAATTTCAGGGCGAACTTGGCGACCAGTGGCGCCATGAAAGTGATCATCACGACGGCGACGAAGGCGCCGATGAACGACGAGGTAAACGCCGCGGTCAGCGCCGCGCCGGCGCGGCCGTCCTGCGCCATCGGATAGCCGTCGAAGGTCGTGGCCACCGACCAGGGCTCGCCCGGGATGTTGAACAGGATCGATGTGATGGCGCCGCCGAACAAGGCGCCCCAGTAGATGCACGACAGCATGATGATGGCAGAGGTCGGTGACATCGTGAAGGTCAGCGGCAGCAGGATGGCCACGCCGTTGGCGCCGCCGAGGCCTGGCAGCACGCCGATCAGCACACCTAGAATGATACCCACGAACATCAGGAGGATATTCATTGGCGTCAGGATGATGCTGAATCCGTGAAAGAGCGCGTTGAGTTCGTCCATTGCAATGTCCGGTTCGTGAGGTTCAGTGTTTGGGGGGCGGAGATCTAGTAGCCGAGGACGCGCAGCGGATCGAGCGTTCCCTTGAACAGCGGTACCTTGAACCAGACCTCAAACATGAGGAAGAACAGCACGACCACGGCCAGTGCCACGATTACGCTCTTGACCGGCGCGTATTTGCCCAGCACGATCATGAACAGCGCGATGTACACGGCCGAAGCGACATACAGCCCGAGGAACTGCACGGCAAGGATGTAAACCATTGCCGGCAACAGGACCGACAGGACGCGCTTGAGCTGTTCGCGGTCGACGAAGATGTCCGTGTTTTTCTTCTTGCCGAAGAGGGCCTGGAACATCGTGCCGGCACCGGAAATGCACAGGATTACGCCGATATAAAACGGAAAGTAGCCGGCGCCGGGACCATCAGTAGTCCAGCCCGAGCCCAGTTTCCAGCTGCCCTGGATGACAACCGCGCCCAAGACCACGATAAGAAAGGCCACCACGGCCTCGACGACATTGGTGGCGACGCCCGTGCGATGCTCGGCGCCGCTTTGCTGGTTTGGCTCCATCAGGAACTCCTGCTGAGATGAATGGCCCCGAGACCGGGACGAACCTTGAAAATATGGCGCGGGCCGGCTTTAGGGCCGGACCCGCGTGACAAGCCTGTGTGGCCCGCTTACTTGGCAATGAAGCCGGCTTCCTTCATCAGCTCGCGGTGACGCTGTTCTGCGCTGCCCAGCCACTTGCCGAAGTCGTCCCCGGTCATAACGGTCTGGTTGAAAGCTCCCTTTTCCATATAGTCCTTCCACTCGGGGGTATCACGAACCTTTTTGAGCAGGTTGACGTAAAACTCGAGCTGGTCCTTGGACACGCCGGGCGCCATGAAGATGCCGCGCAGCATGGTGTAGTCGGTCGGTACGCCTGATTCCTTGCAGGTTGGAATGTCGGCCCAGGACATGGTATCCGTCACCTTGGTTTTGTAGGCCATGCGTTTTTCGTCAAACACGCAAAGAGCGCGTAACTGACCGGCGCGCCACTGGGCAACGGCTTCGATCGGGTTGTTCACCGACGAGTCAACGTGCTTGCCAACCAGTTGTACCGCCACTTCGCCGCCGCCTTTAAAGGGGATGTAGATGAACTTGGTGCCGGTGGCCTTTTCGATGCCCACGGTGATAATCTGATCTTCCTGCTTGGAGCCCGTTCCGCCCATTTTCATCTTGCTGGGCCCGGCTGCCTTCACGGCCGCCAGGTAGTCCTTCGCGTTCTTGTGCGGCGATTCGGCATTGACCCAGAGCACGAACTGGTCGAGCGCCATCATCGATACCGGCGTCATGTCGCGCCAGTTGAACGGAACTCCGGTGGCCAGCGGTGTGGTGAAGAGGTTGGACAGGGTGATGATGATCTTGTGCGGATCGGCCTTGGCCCCCTTGACCTCGAGGAAGCCCTCGGCGCCGGCGCCGCCGGACTTGTTGACCACGATCAGAGGCTCTTTCATCAGCTTGTGCTTGATGATGATGCCCTGGATCAGGCGAGCCATTTGGTCGGCGCCGCCGCCGGTACCTGCGGGAACCACAAACTCGACCGGCTTGGTAGGCTCCCAAGCGGCGTGCGCTGGCCCCGCCAATGCGAGCACTGCGGCTGCGATGGCTCCGACGGTGGCTGTCGCCAACCCATTCTTCAGCTTTGAAAATTTTGTCTTCATCACGTTGTCTCCTGTATGTTGCAAACTCTGTCTCGGGCTGGAATTTTTTAATCCCACGGCCTTAACGTACGACGCACCATATGGTCTTACCAAGCGGGTGAAAAGGCTCTTGACGGGGATCAAGTTTGCGCATTTTTCTATCTTCTATAGGGTTTGTTCGGGGCGGGTCCCGGACTTCAACATACTGCTGAGGGAGCCTACTTCCTAGAAAAAAATTGTTACGACACCGTAACGTGTACTGGCTGAGCTAACCTGCAGCGAATCAGGCGCTCCACGGGCCCCTAAAAAAGTCGAAAGAGCCAGCTAAAAATCGATGCTGTTGGCATTGGTTTTTCCCCAGCGTTTTTCTCTGTGCAGGCACCAGCGTGAAGGAGGTCTTGGTCTCAATCCGCGTGTCATTCGCGGAGACTATCGTCTCCAACCAAAAGCGCGCTGGGTGAGCTGATCGCGTTTTATCCGGCCCTCAGCATGCGGGACATCCAGAATGTGCTGAGCGCCATCAAGAGACCTGCGCCGCCATGCCCGAGGAGCAGAGGCCCTAGTTAGCCAGCAAGGTGGAGTGGCTGCAACAGGGTCGAGGGCCGTCACGAAAGACTGCGACTTGCTGGAATGCGGCGTGCTCGTTACCAGAGCCCTGTGTTCAGCCGTGTTCAGCTGTGTTCAGCTGTGTTCAGGTTAGCAGGCCCTGGCGCCAGCCCAGCCCGGCTTCCGTCGTGCTGGCGGGTTTGTATTCGCAGCCGATCCAGCCGCCGTAGC